>JBGSMI010000231.1:0-24331 GCA_041740215.1 Ferruginibacter sp. | reverse complement strand
CGTGCAGGAAGGGCAGCATATTATTATTACCAATACCCATATTGTAAGCGGCACACTTGGGGGGCAGGTAATACCCGCAGGTACCACCGCTGAGCTAATGTATGTAAATGGCGGCTGGAAGCAAATTGGCAGTAGCGAAATCGCAACCAATACTGCCTGGGGCTTAGCAGGCAACACTACAACATTTAGTAATTTTATTGGCACATTAAACGATGTGCCGTTGCTGTTTAAAACAGGCAATACAGAGGCTGGCGGCATGGGCCGCTGGGGCAATGTGGCATTGGGTGGCGCCCGCAACAACAACTTTTTTACACAGGCTGGCTCCGGGTCTTTTCAAAATACCGCTATTGGCAACGCTGCCCTGAAAAACAACACCGCAATGGTTGCCAATACGGCTATCGGGTTTAGCGCATCGGAAAACAACATCAGTGGCAGTTCCAATACCTCGGTTGGCCATTACGCATTAAACAAAAATAAAAATGGCACATATGTTGTAGCCATTGGTAAAGATGCCTTACTAAACGATACTGCGGCCGAGCAAACGGTAGCTATTGGTGGCAATGCTTTGTATTGGAACAACAACCGCTTTGGTAATACTGCCGTTGGCACCAACGCTTTGTTTTACAACAGCAACCCCGATTTGGGCGTGCTTACACCCACACAGGCCTTGCACAATACTGCATTAGGGCATAGTGCGTTGTTTAACAACCGGAGTGGTAGTGGTGCCGTGGCTATAGGTTATAGTGCAGCTACAAGCGATAGAAGGGCAGATGGTATTATTGCAATTGGTAGGGCTGCGTTATACTATAATAATAATAGAGAAGGCAATGTAGCCATAGGTGATAGTGCTTTGTACAATAATGGGAATACGAATGTCACAGGCTCTTCAATTTCAAGAGAAAACGTTGCCGTTGGTAGTAAAGCATTGCAATGGAATATTATTGGGGCTGCCAATGTCGCCATTGGTAGTCAAGCCTTGCAATCAAACGATATGGGGTCTTCTAATACAGCAGTGGGAGCATATGCGCTTTATTTAGCAAAGGGTAGTTCAAATACAGCGGTGGGTAGAAATACATTACTAAAAAATAATTTTGGTGAAAATACTGCTGTAGGCGGCTCAGCACTTGCGGGTAATGAATCTGGCGGAGGAAATGTAGCTATTGGAATAGCGGCATTACAAGGCAACATATCTGGAAGTAATAATGTAGCTATTGGTAGGTTGGCAGGTGTTGATGAGCAGGGTTCCAACAAACTCTATATTGAAAACTCTGCCGCCAATAAAGATAACACCCTTATCTACGGCGATTTTGCTGCCGACAGCCTCCTCCTCAATGCCAAAACCATCAATAAATTCAGCCTGAATGTACGTGGCAGCAATGCCCTCGAAATGGGTTACGGTGCAGCAGGCAAACAAACCGATGCCGGTAAAATTTGCTACGGCTGCTTTGGTGACCCCGCCCAGTGGCTGGGCATTGGAGGCGGTGGTACCACTATTGCGGGCAACGACAGGGTAATTAAACTGTGGAGCGAGGGTGGCCTGAGAATCAGGGGCAATGCATTACCCGATGCGAACAACTTTTATAGTTTAGGAACAAGTGGCCAACGCTGGAAAGAAGTATGGACCAATGCAGGTGCCATTAATACAAGCGATGCCAATCTGAAAACCAATATTGCCACCTCGCCTTATGGGCTCGATGAAGTAATGCAAATGAACCCCGTGCAATACAACTGGAAAACCAACCCCTCTGAAGATTTACAGATCGGTTTTTTAGCACAAGACATTCAAAAAATAATTCCCGAGGCCGTAGTAGTTCCCGCCAACGGCGACCCGCTTGGTATGAAATACACAGAGCTGATACCTGTGCTGGTAAAGGCCATACAAGAGCTAAAAGAAGAAAACGAGCAATACAAAAAAAGGATTGAAAAATTGGAAGCCATTAAAAAATAGTATATATGAATCCGAAACTTCGGATCACCACGTCTGAAGATTCGGTCCGAAAGTTCGGACCTGCCGCACACCGGAGCCCAAATAATCATTGGGGATCCGAACATTCGATCCGAACATTCGGATCCATATGACAAATAAAAACAGTCTCTACAGCGTAGAGACGCACTAAAAATATACACATGAAAAAGCTACTCTCCGCAATCACTTTTTGTTTACTTGCAATTGCAGGAAGCACCCAAAATGTGGGCATAGGTACACCTACGCCTAACCCACGTGCCATATTAGATTTAACCAGCACCAATAAGGGCTTTCTGTTGCCAAGGGTAGTTCTTCAGGGTGCAACTGATAATATAACAATACCCAATCCACCTTATGGCCTTATGGTTATAAACCTAAGTGAACTTGAGGGTGAAGGGCCAGGGATTTATTTACAAACAGGCATGCCTGCTGCTCCACTATGGCGGCGCCTTGGCCTGGCAAGTGGTGGCTGGGCCCTGCAAGGCAATAGCGGAGCATCAGGAGCAGTGCTTGGGCATTTAGACAACATGCCACTACAGTTTATAGTAGGGGGCTCGCATGTGGCCCGGCTCGGCGGCAACAGTAATATCTTATTTGGCCTTAACAGTGGTACTGCCCTGCCACAAACAGTTGATTTTAATAGTTATAACAATATTGCTATTGGCAACAATACCATGGCAACTGCCACTACAGGAGCCTTCAATATTGCCATTGGTAACGGGGCCATGAACGAAGCCAACGGAGGAATCACTGGAATTGCAATTGGAGGCTCGGCCCTCAACAAACAATCAGTCGGAGCCAGTGAAAATATTGCGATTGGATTTTCTTCACAAGCCGCTACTACCTCGGGCGGTAACAATATTAGTATTGGCCGTCAAAGCCTTTTTAGGAATACAACAGGTAGCAACAATTTGGCCATTGGCGTTGATGCTCTCTCTCAAAATATTGGAGGCGGTAACAATATAGCCATTGGAAACAATGCAGGCCAAAATGAAACGAGCTCCGACAAACTTTACATTGAAAACAGCAATGCCAACAAAAACAACGCCCTCATTTATGGCGATTTTGCCGGTGATAGCCTGCTACTGAATGCTAAAACGATAAACAGAAATAGTTTTAATATAAGGGGTGCTAATGCACTTGAACTTGGCTATGGCGCCAGCAATAAACAAACTGATGCCGGTAAAATTTGCTACGGATGTTTTGGTGATCCCGCTCATTGGTTAGGTATTGTGGGTGGAGGTACTCAGGCAAATGCTGGCAGCGACAGGGTAATAAAATTATGGAGCGAAGGTGGGTTAAGAATACGGGGTAATACCATACCCGATTTTGCATCAACTTATATGCTTGGCACTAATGCAAATCCATGGCGAAGCGTAACCTCTGATTCAGCAAGAAGCAATGCTTATATGCTGCGCAACAGTAAAATGCATATTGTAGGTGCTGACGATGAGCTAATTTTTAAGAATAATAATTTTGATATTGCGAAAGTGACTTCAGGAGGCATATCGCCTGCTGCTGATAATGATGTTTATTTAGGTAGTCCCTCTCGGAGATTTGTAGCAGTGTACGCCACAATTGGGGTAATACAAACAAGCGATGCCAACCTTAAAACAAATATTCATTCATCACCTTATGGCCTTGATGAAGTAATGCAGATGAACCCCGTGCAATACAACTGGAAAACCAATCCGACTGAAGATTTGCAGATTGGTTTTTTAGCGCAGGATATTCAAAAAATTATTCCCGAAGCGGTAGTGGTACCTGAAAATGGGGATCCGCTTGGTATGAAATATAGTGAGTTGATACCAGTGCTGGTAAAAGCTATTCAACAGCAGCAACAACGAATTGACGAATTGGAAAAACAAGTGAAAAAAATGAAACATTAAGCCAGCGCCAATAGAATGGCAACCGTAACGTAATGTCTGAAACCCTTTGTTAAAACTTGAAACGACAAATTAAAAATATGAAACAACTCATTACCACAGTTATTTCTTGCTCCCTTTGCGTAATGTCACAAGCCCAAAATATTGGCGTAAACACCGCTACACCAAAAACATCGCTCGATATTAAAGGCGGTATTAGAAACCAGCCATTGTACCTCACAGGCTCAGGCACAGGGATAATTATTCCAGACAACCAAAGCACCATAAATCTTTCGGGTAGTTTTTCAGGTCAGTTTTCAGCTACTGTAAATAATCCCGAAGATGGCCAAAGGCTAATCATAGACAATAATAGCAATCAAACTGGGGCTATCATTGGCGGGCCAGATATAAGAATAGGGCTTAACGAATACCTTTTTAGCGATGGCGAATGGAAAACTGTAAAAATGAATGCCTGGGATTTAAATGGAAATTTCAATACCAATCCGGCCACGCAATTTATAGGCACTACTGACAAACGAGATTTGGTGTTTAAAACAAATAATAATGAAAACATGCGGCTTCCCTACCAAGGAGGGCTTTCTATAGGTACCACAGTTCATACCGAGGCGTTGGACTTAGGTGGTAATGCAAATATTTCAGGTGAAATAAAGCCAATGGGAGTAGCAGGTGCAGCAGGACAATTTTTGCAAAGCAATGGGAACGGTACGATGCAATGGGTAAGTGCTGTTAGCAACAATATACGATTTGGTGTTGAGTTTTATAGCACTTTAGTTTCCGGCAATGCTGGTAATTATTTTACTAAATATAATAAAAACCCTACTGAAATTGTCATTTCTTACTATGGCACAATACTCTTCAAAAAAGCTGGGTTATATCATTTTGATATTTATGTACAAGGTACAATGACTACTGTTGCAAATCCTACAGATAACCCTATAATGTATGTAAGTCTTCGCCCAAATTATTTTGCGACTATCGCTATCAACCCTGCCGTTGCTATTAATTCGACTAAGTCAAAATGGGAGTCTCATACTAATAAATCAATGGACATATATATTGAAGCTGAAACTTCTTTGACTATAGATTTTTTATTTCAAAATACCGCTACCCGACGAATAGATGGAAATATATTTTGTCATTATGTTTCTGAGTGATTTAGAATAAAATTTAATAGAAAAAAAGATATTAGGAACCATTTTTCCTTGGATGGAGTCCTCTCAGCAGTCAATTTTTAGTTTTTACCGATGCATCAAAATTAAATTTTTTAACATATACAAATTACTCCGTGGTTTGTGACACACAGAATACTCAAAGAATTAAGAAAACTATCAGAAAGGTTTTTGTGCTACAGAACCTGGAGATTTTTTTAAGTAAATAATTATCATGAAAAAAACACTAACAACCTTATTCATAGGCATTTTGACCCATTTTGTTATAGGGCAAAATGTGTGGATAAATAACACCGACCCTATATCAGCCCCTGAGGTTAATGACGGCATCCGGCTTCGAATAGTTACTACCATAAAATCAGGTAGTTGTGTATTACTTGATAGTTTAAAAGGCTACAACTTTTATTTGGCAAACCTTCAAGCGATTTTCCAATTTTATTAAAAACCCCTAGCCACGGTTAAATACCACACGAAAACTAAATGGATCATTCCCTCTAAGCCTCGGTTTGTGCTACACAAAACAGAATGGATGAAACCCTCCATTAAATGTTACAACGAACAAAAAATTAAGTTATGAAACAACTCATTACCACAATTATTTCCTGCTCACTTTGCGTAATGTCGCAAGCCCAAAATGTTGGCGTAAACACCGCTACACCAAAAACATCCCTCGATATTAAAGGCGGTATTAGAAACCAGCCATTGTACCTCACAGGCTCAGGCACAGGGATAATTATTCCGGACAACCAAAGCAACATAAATCTTTCGGGTAGCTTTTCAGGTCAGTTTTCGGCTACGGTAAATAATCCGGAAGATGGCCAAAGGCTAGTGATAGATAATAATAGCAATCAAACAGGGGCTATCATTGGCGGGCCAGATATAAGAATTGGACTTAACGAATACATTTATAGCGATGGTGAATGGAAAACTATAAAAATGAATGCCTGGGATTTGAATGGAAATTTCAATACCAATCCGGCCACGCAATTTATAGGCACTACAGATAAAAACGATGTGGTATTTAAGCGATTTAATACCGAAAGTTTGAGAATAGCTGAAGAAGGTTTACAAATAAAAGCTGGCAACACATTGGAGTTTGGCGCAGGTGCAACTGGCAAGCAAACAGACAATGGTAAAATTGGCTACAATGCTTTTGGTGAATCAAATACACTAAGTATTGTAGGTGGCGGAGTATCTGCTACCGGTGCAGACAGGCGCATAAAAATGTGGGCTGATCTTGGAACAGATTTTACCGGAGGAGCTTTGTTTAATAAAAATGTAGGAATAAGAAACAGTGCATTTAATATGCTTTCGTTCACCAATACCAATGCGCTTGCAGCAGGTACTACACATTTGCTATCATTTGGCGGCACCAATTATACAACCGGTTTAATTTCGGTAATTGGCACAAGCAGCAGTGCAGCAAGGATGGGTTTTAGTACGGGGTACTCATTTGCAGGTGGGGTAGGTAACCTGCAAGAGAGATTGAGTATTAGTAACTTCGGGAATGTAGGAATAGGAAAGCAAAACCCAAACTCTAAATTAGATGTGGCAGGCGATATTAATACTACAGGTTTAATAAAATTAAATGACGTTCCTGGTGCAGCAGGTCAGGTTTTAACTTCTAATGGAGCTGCTGCACCAACCTGGACGAATGCGGCATTTAGTAATAATATTAGATTTGGGGTTAGAACTGTTTCTAATATGTCAACCGGAGGCAATCTTGTATATACACAGGTGTATAATACTAATCCTGCAATGGTTACCATCAACACTGGCTCTGCAGCATTTTCCAACGATGGAGATATTGTTGTTGGTAAAACGGGACTTTATAGAGTCAGTGGCAGTTTCTCAGCATTGTCATCTTCAACAACTAGTTATAACACTTTTCCATCTTTCGTCTTAGTATTTAATGCCGATAACTTGAGTTACACCATTGCCAATATAGAAGAGATGCCTCGACAACTCACTTCTGCGGCCGGGTTCTATTTCCTAATTGCAAAAACCTTTTCTTTTGACGTTTATTTAGAAGCATTAAAAAAAATTAATTTTAATACGAATATTAATTTCGGAGCTGGTAGCGCAGTAGTAACCAATAGTATTTCAGGTAGTGTTTCAGGATACCTAATAAGTGAATAAACTTTAGAAGTAATAATTCAAACCATAAGGCACTATGAAAAAAAGCTTAAAATGTAGTTCACCAGCAATGGTTATTGGTACACGAAACGGAAAAAATAAATCCCTCAATCAAAAAATTAAAAGAATTAAAATTAAAATATGAAATCCCCACGAACGAATGCACACCCAGCACGAATGATCATTGGGGATTCCATTCCGCTAAGGCGGAACAAGTCATGACAATTAAAAAAAGCAGGCTTTAGCCTGCGAACTAAAAAATGAACACATGAAACAACTCATTATCGGATTTATTTTCAGTTGCGTTTGTGTATTGGCAAATGCTCAAAATGTTGGTATTGGCACTGCTAATCCAAATACAAGTGCCATACTAGAGCTACAAAGTTCCAACAAGGGATTACTCTTACCAAGAGTACCCGATACCAGCTCTGTTTCAAACCCTGCAACGGGCTTGGTTATTTACAGTACAACAGCAAATGCGATGTATTACTTTAATGGCAGCAACTGGCAGCGTACTACAAATAGTGGCAACGGCGAACTATGGTATAAATACCAGGATAGTATATTGGTTTCCCAAGGAAAATACGTAAGCATCAATCAAAACAATGAAGCTCGTGTACCTATGGAAGGGTTATCGGTAAATGGTAACTTGCTTGTACAGCGAAATTTTATTTCTAGTAAAAGCTCCCCTACCCCTGCGCAAACCGTTACAATGATAGGCAACAATGGATTTCAATTTTTTTCTAGCGTCGATAGTGTTGGTAGAATATTCGATCCAGGCGGCCAAAACAACAATTATCCCAATGGCGTGGGAGGCAATATAAACATTGGTTCAGGTAGTTGGGGTACATCTATAAATTTTAACAAAGAAGACTTTGGTTTAGCGGAGGGAGACACACTATGGATTGGATACAACAGTTTTCCGTTTTGCCGGACAGATTATGAATTGAGACTTACCAATACCCTAGATGCACCTTCCAATCTTAGTTTGAGAACCCGTTCATCAACTGGTTTTAATTCAAACATATATTTTGTATTCAGGTCAAATAATGACGGTTTAAATAGTAAGGGATTTGATATTAGCTGGAAGAAGAATTATCTAGATCCATCACCTCCAATTTTGGCTCCTGCAAGTTTTGGTCAATCTCTATTTTTTAATAGCGAAGACGGAAGTTTTCAGGCAGGAGCACCCCTTAGAAATATAGGCAGATCCGCTATTTGTATAGGTTGCTTTGAAGCGGACGGGGTGGCATCACTAGCAATGGCAGGGGGCACATCAAGTGGCCGTAGGTCTGTAGCAATAGGTAGTCAAAGCATTGCAGAAGGCAGTGGAGCTGTTTCACTTGGGGGGCAGGCGTTGTCATTTGAATCTACATCTATTGGTGTGGGCAACGATACCCTTACAGGTACTAGCAGGGATAGTTGGGTAAGTACTGACCCCTTACTTTATGTAGGCAATGGATATTTATCAAAATCCAACGCAATGGTTATTTACAAAAACGCCAATGTAGATATTAATGGCTTCACCCGTTTAGGCAAATTAAGCGAAGCAGCACCAAAAATAAAAATGAAAAAATTTACCGGCACAAGCTCTTCCAGCCAAAATGGATTTACCGATATTACACATGGCTTATCACGGGAAAAAATAATCGGTGTTCAAGTAATTATGAAACTGCCGGGCTTTGTTGATTTAGGCCCCGGCAGTCGGGTAAATTCAGGCTATGAATATGAATTTCAAATATTAAACAGCATTATAAGAATTGCCAATTTGAATGGTAATAGTGCCAATATTTTAAGTAAAAATTTTGTAGTGCTCGTTACTTATGAAGAGTAAATACGGGGTAAATACAAAGGATAAAAAAAACACATAATAAAAAATCATGAAAGAAATTACAACACTGTTTATATGCCTTGTTTTATCGCTAGCAGGCGTAGCCCAAAACGTAGGTATAGGCACCCTTACTCCACAAGCACCACTTACGGTAGCGCCTAACCGAACAGTACTCTTTGGAGCCGATACCCTTAATGCAGGCACCAAAATGATGTGGCTGCCAGCTAAGGGAGCATTTAGAGCCGGTATCGTTACAACCAATTTTTGGAATAGGGATAGTATAGGCAACTGGAGTTTTGCATCAGGCAATAACACAAGGGCAAAAGCTGAGGGCGCTACTGCAATGGGTACCTTTACAATTGCTTCGGGAGATTACGGTACTGCCATGGGACTTGAAACAAATGCATCGGGGCTTGCCTCCACAGCAATGGGCAATAGGACAACTGCCTCAGGGGGAGTAGCTACTGCATTAGGCGACCGCACGGTTGCTTCGGGGGACTACGCTACGGCAATGGGTTTTCAAACAACTGCTTCAGGTAATTACTCCACGGCAATGGGATTTAACACAAATCCTGTAGGAGTAGCATCAACAGCAATGGGAGCCCGAACATTGGCTTCTGGAGATTACTCCACTGCAATAGGATTAAGAACTACTTCCAGGGCATATGCATCATTAAGTATAGGCATTTTTAATGACTCCATTAGTACTTCCAACAAAGTGGACTGGGTGGCTGCCGACCCCTTATTAATTTTAGGGAATGGCACAGCATCCAATGCGCTTCACAATGCACTCGTAATTTATAAAAACGGAAGTATGGTTTTAAAAAATCCAACTCCTGTTTTTGAAAACCCTGCTTCGTTTAGTGTACCAATCAGCGATGGAGGAACTAGAATGATGTGGTTGCCTGAAAAGGGCGCATTTAGAGTTGGTACCATTACTTCGTCTCAATGGAATGCAGGAAATATTGGTCTTACTAGTTTTGCTTCAGGATATAATACAAGGGCAACGGGACTAATATCAACTGCTTTGGGTTCGTTAACATTAGCATCTGGAGAGAGTTCTATAGCCATGGGCTACTTATCTAACGCATCAGGTAATAACTCCACAGCAATGGGATCCCTTACTACTGCTTCCGGATTTAATTCTACAACCTTAGGTTTTGAAACAATCGCCTCGGGCGAAAACTCAGTAGCAATGGGACTAAGTAATGTTTCCAAATCATATGCTTCATTAAGTTTGGGAAGATTCAATGATTCTATTAACAGTTCAACAAAAGGAGTTTGGGTGGCAACCGACCCATTACTGATTTTAGGTAATGGAACTTCAAATAATGCTCGCAGAAATGCACTTGTAGTGTACAAAAATGGCAATACAGATATCAATGGATTTACCCGATTAGGAGAGGCTACAGAAGCTGCACCAAAAATTAAAATGAAAGAACTTACCCTAACTTCTTCCCCCACCGCTAACGGCCAAAGCGGAATTAATCATGGTTCAACTTCATCTAAAATTATCAGCGTTAGTGTACTGATGGAATGGACACCAGGCTTTTTTGCCCCGGTTGAGTATTCACCCGATCCATTACTTCGGTACAATTATTTTATTTCTCCTACTCAAATCATCATACAAAACAATGCGGCTAATTGCACTTATATCTGTAGTAAACCTGTTAAAGTACTCATTACTTACAAAGAATAGAAGATAAAATAGTACACAAAAGGGGTATTGCATATCTATGTTTATTTAACAAAATTGCATTACAAAAATTTTATATGAAAAAGATCATTTTGCTTTTTTCGATTTCCATTTTTATTTACGCTGCAGCACAGGAACAGTGCAAATGCGGTACTACCGCCACCGCCAATAACTGGAGCGAATTTACCGTTTATGTTCCCCTACCCATCCGAAATGTAAAATGTGGACATTAGTTTAAAATTTGTGCAGGTGACAGTATTGCCTTGAAAGGTAAGTTTAACTGTGTGGGGGGTTGTAATGCCTACTACAAAACAGTGTTGAAAAAAGATGGCGTAACAGTAGAGGAAGCAGGTTATGAAATGGCAGAAGTATTTTCTCAGAAGCGATTTATTAAACCGGGCAAATACGAACCAATTATTAACCCGGTATGTGGAAGCGACCTTTGCAGGCCATGTACTTACCATATTAATGTGGTGAGATGTTAATGGTAATAAAAAAATAATTAATATATGCATTACTTCTTACCAAGCTTTTATTTTATGAAAACGCCAACATCACCATTAAATCAGTTATTAATTTTTATTAATCAAACAATAACACTTTAAGTTATGAAAAAAACAATCATCCATTTTTTATTTTGCATTGGTATAAGTGCAACCACCTGGGCTCAGGTACCGGTTCGTAATCCATCGGGCAATGTGGATGGCCCATGTATGATGAAGCCCACACAGGCTATTAAGGGCATTACTACGCCTGCCATTGTTAAGCCTGCATTAGGCCTGAATTTTGGAACTGCCCCATGTAATAGTGCGGGTAGTGGTAATTCAAAATTTAAAAGCATTGCGCTTAATACCCGTAATGGCGGCGTATGGCTAATAGATGATAACGATGTACTTACCGGATGCCATAATCATTTTGCTCAACTACAAGGTGGAGTAGGTTCTGGTACCATGCAAAATGAAAGTAAAGTACAAAACCTTACCTCGTTTAGGGGGTTGGTGCTGGTAAATAGCTTAAACGGGTTGGGTATGATGAGTGGCGGCCATCCCGCTCCCCATGTACACCGCATTACTGAGGGTATGCCAGGTTTTCCTATGCCCACTACAATGTATGTGTACGGCGATGTAGAAAGCCCTGATGAAATTTGGTATTTAAATGAAAAAGGCTATGTAAGACCACAAAACTCAGCAACTGCAGCCGGTAATATACCCCCTGAAAAATTTGCCAAAATGTTTACCGTTTATAATAGGCGTTTTATAATGATAGACGAACAACAGGATTTGTATATGTGGAAACCTGGCTTTAAGGCCTGGAACAAAATGGGTGCTCTGAAAGCAAAACATATTACCACCGACCAGGGATTGAGTAGTGTACTGTGGTATGTTGGTGTAGATGACCAGGTATATTATTTACATACAGAAGAACCTACACCTCAAGCTATGAACGCCAAGGCAAAAAGCATAGCAGTGTTTGGCAGTCAGCTTTACTATATTGGGCTTGACGGATATTTTTACCTGCGGGTTGGTCAAAAGGATATTCGGGTAGCATTATAAAAAAATAATTTAAATATGAAAATTAAGTTTGCTAAATCAATAAAAATAACATCATCATTGTTGTTATATATTTTTTCTTTTCATCCAGTTTTTGCGCAACAAACCGGATCTCTAGAAGAAACAACTACAGAAACAGAAACCCCTTTTGAACGGGGTAGCCGCATTATCTTTCAAGATAATTTTGAAAAAGATGCCATCGGCGATTTTCCCGCCAAATGGAATAGCAGCAAAAGTGGCGAAGTAAAAAAATTGACAGGAATTGATAACAAATTTCTAAAAATAAGTGACGGCGCTATTGTAAATATTCAGTTGAACAAGCTGCTGCCCATAAATTTTACTGCAGAGTTTGATTTGATAGTACCCAATGATATACCCATGCGTTTTGCCAGTTTTGGCTTTGGCAGCAAGCCCATTAAAATTGATTGGATATTGGCACCAAAAGAAGCCGTGGTATTTTCGCTGCACAGTAATAAGAATCGCTTTAGCGAAGGCATAAAATTTGGCACACAGAAAATTTCATCTACTGATTTTAAATTGAAAATTCTTGACTATAATATACCGCTTAACAAGGTTATAAAAATAGCCATGATGATAAATGACAAACGCATCCGGTTGTATGCTGATGGTAGTAAAATAGTAGATATGCCCACATCTTTTGATGCATCATTCAGAAAAAGCTTTTTCTTTAACGCTACTACACATGGTGCCGCAGACAGCAAGCTTAACTATTTCTACATCAGCAATGTGGTAATTGCCGAGGCTGGCACCGACCGCCGCAGCCAGGTGCTTAAAGACCTGATGGAAAATGGCAGCTTTAGCACCAATGCCATACAATTTGCCACCAATAGCGATAAACTTACCACTGAAAGTTTCGCTATTATAAAGCAACTCGCTGATGCATTAAAAGATGAGCCATCTATAAAAATAAAAATTGTAGGCCACACAGATGGCGACGGCGAAGCAGCTACCAACCTTTTACTCAGCAAAAAAAGAGCTGCTGCAGTAAAAGTCAAACTAGTATCAATGGGTATTGCAACTACACGACTGCAAACCGATGGCAAAGGCGAAACTGATCCTGTGGCTGAAAATAAATCACCTGCTGGTAAGGCACAAAACCGAAGGGTAGAATTTATTAAGCTTTAGTTAGATTATCAAAATAAACCGCCTCAAAACAGGCTTTGTGTTACAGTACACCCCGAGGCAATAATCAGTACGCATTTAAAAAAATAAATAATATACGTAGGTTTTGGCCTGCGCACTAAAAATGAACTTATGAAAAATTTTAGCTTGTTTCTTTTTTTACTACTTCCAGTATTGTGTATGGCTCAACTAACTCCGGGTCGTTATAGGATAAGTCTTGCACACAATGGTAAAGTAATTGAATCGGGTGGATCGGGTTCTTCAAGACTCACCTTAGTAACCCCCTGCTCCAATACCCAGGAAAATTGCCAGAATCAAATTTGGGATGTAAAAAAGGTGAGGGGAACCGAAAATCAATTCCTGATTCAAAAAGTAAGTAATCGGCTATGCATGACCTATAAGGAACAAATAAATGGAACTTATGGTAATGTAGTTCTACAAGATGTGTTCATGCAAGGTCAAATGCCAATAGCACAACAGCGGTTTCAGTCATTTTCTATTGTAGAAGACAAAGATGGTATCTACACCATACAACCACAACGTCAACCAGGTGCAACAGAAAGAAACGATGTGTTTTTATCAGCAAAAATAAATACTATAAATGTGGATGGGGGGTCAGTAGATTTTGAATACAAAAATCAACAGCAAAATCCAACCGGCTATAATAATTCCACCAATGTTTATTGGAAATTCTTACCTGTAGCCAATACTACATCTTCTGTACAGGTTATAAGGGCACCTATACGTAGCGGATCAGTAATTGTAGCCCCTCCAAGCGATAATAAAATCGATATTGATTTTAAAACAGGTGGTGATAACCTTGAGCCAAGAGGTTTTCAAAAAAACCTGCAATTAACCATAGCCCTTAAAAATAGAGCACCTATTGTAGTAGAGGATGTAAATAAAGGTCAAACATGGGCTAATAACTCATTGCGAAGGGTAAGTGTGCCATTGCCGCCTGATATTAATGTAATGGACTTAGAATCTATTACGCTTATTCGTACAGTAGTTAAAAGTTGGAATAATGTAGATGCAGGCATTGCTGATAACTGGAATCTTGATAAATTAACAGCTACTGCATCAGTAAAAACTGATGGAAGATTGGTGAGAACTGTGCTTTTAAATGTAGTAGGATCACCTTTGTTTAGATTTATTTATGAAAATAGAGGAGTAACCGATCCTAATGCTGGTATATCTAAAACCTTTCCATTTTCGCCTGCGAGTTACCAAAATTATCAAGGTTCTGGTACAGTGCGCAACCAAATTACAACGGCTACCGTTATCGGTACAGGTGGTGATGATTTAAGAGGCGGAGGCAATAACGTAGAGATTTTAATAAAATTGAAAACCACCCCAGTAAGAACAATATATCTACGCAATCTTAACAACAATGAAAATTGGCCCAACGACTCAGAGCGTACAGTATATAAGCCTGTTACCGGAACTCCTTTCACTTTTGCAGATATTGAATCCATTGAGTTGAGGCATACTGGTGGTGGAGGTATAGGAGCTGATAATTGGAAGCTTGATAAGTTTAAATTTACTATGACTATAAATGGTGAAGCAAGGGTATTGATAGATGTATTAAAATCACCTGAACACATTTTTACCGGGGATTCCAGAAGAAAAACGTATAGAATAAATTAATATAAGTAAAAGAAAAAATTGAAATGAACCTATTTAAAGCACCACTTATAAGCATTGCAATTGCCCAACGTACATCATTAGTTTATTCCAATTGATCATGTCTGCTGGGTGCGCCCCGGCTCGTGGGGATTTAATATGCTGGTAACTGTGATACAAAACATCTTCACTAAAAGGATTTTTATATTTTCAATTGCTGATTATCTTTAAGGCATAAAATCGATTATTATGTCAAGCAATTTGCCAGAAGATATAGGAAACACTAACGATGGTGCACCCGATCCTTATTCCGCTCCGAGTCTATCTCAAATTTAGGAGTTGCCAGCCGAGTCTCTACGATTAACTTTGTAGCATAGCCGTGGGTCTCGGCGTGATTTGGGAAAGCTGTCTAAATTGATAAATACAAGCACCCTGTTAAATTGCGGCGAGTTCTGCAAAATACATTGCCCAAGGCACTTAAACCCGTCTGGGTATTCTTTAATTTGTAAAGTAATAGCATGTGGGGGGAGAATTGTTTCTAATATTTCAACCGGTGCAATCTTGTATATACACAGGTGTATAATACTAATCCTGCAATGGTTACCATCAACACTGGCTCTGCAGCATTTTCCAACGATGGAGATATTGTTGTTGGTAAAACGGGACTTTATAGAGTCAATGGCAGTTTCTCAACATTGTCATCTTCATCAACTAGTTATAACACTTTTCCATCTTTCAACTTAGGATTTAATGCCGATAACTTGAGTAACACCATTGCCAATATAGAAGAGATGCCTCGACAACTCACTTCTGCAGCCGGGTTCTATTTCCGAATTGCAAAAACCTTTTCATTTGACGTTTATTTAGAAGCATTAACAAAAATTAATTTTAATACGAATATTAATTTCGGAGCTGGTAGCGCAATAGTAACCAATAGTATTTCAGGTAGTGTTTCAGGATACCTAATAAGTGAATAAACTTTAGAACTAATAATGCAAACCGCAAGGCACTATGAAAAAAAACTTAAAATGTAGTTCACCAGCTATGGTTACTGGTACCCGCAACGGAAAAAATAAATCCCTCAACAAAAAAATAAAAGAATAAAAATTGAAATATGAAATCCCCACGAACGAATGCACACCCAGCACGAATGATCATTGGGGATTCCATATGACAATTAAAAAAAGCAGGCTTTAGCCTGCGAACTAAAAAATGAACACATGAAACAACTCATCATCGGAAATATTTCAAGCTGCCTTTGCATAATGGCACAAGCCCAAAACGTAGGTATAGGAACGCTTACTCCACAAGCACCACTTACGGTAGCGGCTAACAGAACAGTTCTATTTGGAGCCGATACCCTTAATGCAGGCACCAAAATGATGTGGCTGCCAGCAAAGGGAGCTTTTAAAGCAGGCATCGTTACAACCAATTTTTAGAATAGGGATAGTATAGGCAACTGGAGTTTTGCATCAGGCAATAACACTAGGGCAGAGGCAGTGGTACCTGACCCTTATACGGAAGTAGTGATTGCCAATGGCGACGTTTTGATAGGAGCCAATCAACATGCATTTGCTTACAGCGTAAGGGTATTGGGAGGAGCTACCTTAACAATCGGAGCTAATAGTACCTTGGATACTACTAAAAATAGTCCGTGAAACCAATCTAACCGTTGAAGTCGGACTAGTGATGTTAATTCGGCGCTTTGTTTGAAGAACCCAAAATTGCAGTGTGTTTATTAGAGCCCAAATAGGTGAACTTATAAAAATAAAACCAGCCAGGGTAAAAGCCCCCCGAATTCGCTATTGCGTATTTCCAGTTATAAAAGCACTTTTGGTTAATTAACCCCATAGGTATGAAAAAAAATTTATTACTTCTTTTTATCGCTACACTCAGTCATAATATCCATGCCCAGCAGGTGAATGGATATTTTACTCCCTTTGCCAGTAACAACCAATGGGGCAATACGGTCATCAATACTGCCCGGCTTGAAAACAGTGGCTATATCACTCTGGGTGGTTATTACGAGGGAGCGTTGATAACTGGTTTCAACAACGGTGTGTATGTTAAACGACCAAACAAAATACCGATGATGCTGCAGATTAATTCGTTTGGTAATATACGTGGTGGTTTTGGCAGCGCTGTAAGCAGTGTGTTTTTAATGAGTTCGGTAAATTCTAATAATGGCAGCACTGTAATCGACAAAACATATATTGCCAATTCTTCAAGCACAGCTAACAACAATATGGTGATAGTAGCCGGACATGAAGAAGACGGCGATGGGTTTTTAATAAAAACATTTCCCACGGGTGCAAGGCCAACTGCATTTAACGGTGGGGAAATCACCACACTGCCTGGCGGCAATGCCTCCATCAAGGGATATATTGAAGACTGGCATCCCGGTCAAATTATGTACACCATCCGAATGAATGGTGCCGTATATGGAAGGCCTCAAATTTTATTATCTGCATTCGGCAAAGACGACGGTGCAGCACTGACTACTTTTGGTGACAATGGTACTACTAAAATTATTCCGCCTGATGGAGTTGTTTATACTGAAAGACCAGCAAAGATGGCGGTACTTAGTTCGGTTGACCCTAAAATTTATGTTGCCTTTTCCACCATTGCCGGCGTTGGCGATGCATCCCGTGTGGTACTGTGTCGGGTTAACTATAATGGTGGTAAGATAGACAGCAGTTTTGGGAGTAATGGTTTTAAAAACTTTCCTTCCACACCTGGTTATTATGTTACCAGCGTGTTGGTTAATAGCGATGAAAGTGTAACTATTGGTGGCTATGGCGATGACGGGCAGCAATCTGTACCTTCATTCTTTACCTTTAAAAATGATGGTTCATATTCCATCACCAGCTACAATTATTTATTAGGAGAGCCATTGCCAGGCTATGGCAGTAAAAATATTGCTGCTAAATTAGCTACCATAAATAACGAAGAACGCATTGTGTTTGCGTATGCAAAGCCCATCAATGCCAATGGGCAATTTAGTATTGCGATTGCCAGTCACAAACCAGTTAGTGTTACCGCAGATCCTTTGACACATACACCGTGGCTGGGCAGTGAGTTTGTTTCTGCAGAGCCAACAGAAATCATTACGCTTCTCAACAACACTGGATTTATCGTAACTGGGAAAGCTACCCGGCCTAATGGAACTTTTGCAGGTGTGGTTATTAAATATGATGTAGATGGAACATTGAATACATCATTTGGAAACGAGGGTGTATTAATCATAAATGGCAGGCAAGGTGGAAATCCCTGGGCCGATGCTACTCAACTGCCCGATAACAAATACCTGGCCGTTGCCTCTGCAGGATTTATTCCTACTGCTCCCGAAAAGAGTGCATTATTATTCAACCGCTTTAACAGCGATGGAAGTATTGACACCAGTTTTGGCACTAACGGAACCATATATGCGCTTCCATCAGATTATGGCCGGTCAGCGCAACAGGTGCATGCCTTAGCTAACGGAAAATTTTTAGTTGGAGGAGCCTACACCAACTACCAGAACGAACCTGGCATTGGTACCGGCAGCAGTGGTCCTAAAGCCACCATTTATAAATTTAATGCAGATGGAAGTCCGGATAATAGTTTCGGTACTTTTCAAAATGGCAAACTGGTTTTTTCAGGATACACCGGTCTCAGCTTTAAAGAAATGAAAGTGCAGAATGATACAATTTTCATGGCAGGAACTACCGCCCAAAGCCACACTGGAAATGCGAATGCATTTATTTACAAACTTTCCCCGGATGGTATCCCGGTTGGCAGTTATCTGCCCTACCTCAGGGCAGTGCATACCTTCACGATCAGTGATGTAACCGGTATTGGTTATGTAGGCGGTGGGCTCAATGGGAGTGCCAAACAAATATGCAAAGTAAAACGCCCACTAACAGGTTTCAGTGGCAGACCAGATTCAAGTTTTGGTACAAATGGAATTGCTATTATCCCTGTTACTTTAGCCGGCGAAATAAACACCATCAAAGAAATTAAATTAAGGCCTGGCTATATTTTAGTAGTTACAGACTGGGCCACAAACAATAAGCCTACCGCTACCAAGGGCGTTTGCTTTACGATGATCTCACAAGCCGGGATTGTGGAAAGTGCTTTTGGTACCAATGGCAATAAGTTTTTACAACTGCCAGGTGCCACCAGCATAAAAGGGGAACACTTTAAATGGATAGAGGGTGGAAATGCTCTCCTGATATTTGGACAGGCAACAGTAAATGGACATCCAGACAAAGGCTTTATCTGCAAAGTTGACCTGGATGGAAACCTTGTACCAGATTTTGGTACAAACGGTGTTATCTGGACGAACGAAACTTTTGAAGACAATATTTTTTTCAACAATGCGCAAGATATGATCGCAATAAAAAACACTCAGTTCTTTTATGGCGGCTCGTTGGCCAAATTGGAAATACCTGCTGATGTATACAACCGCATTAAGCAAGGCAGTTGGACAGGCACGGTAAACAATGATTGGTTCAATGCAGGTAACTGGGCCGAAGCGGTGGTACCCGATCCTTCTACCGAAGTAGTCATCGCCAACGGCAACGTTTTAATAGGCGCCAATCAACATGCGTTTGCGTACAGCGTGAGGGTATTGGGCGGTGCCAGCTTAACAATCGGAGCCAATAGTACGCTGGATATTACTAAGAATAATCCGTGAGGTTTGTAAATTTAGACAAGTGATGAAACTATTCAGGAAAAAAAAAAAGGGATACACTATGTTTTGTTGTGTTGATTGCGGAAAGTAGGCATCCTTAATTTTCGGTTAGAATAGATTACAGAATATCAATTACTGCCATCAAAATATCCTGGCAAAATTGATTGTCCATAGAAGTGATGGTAACGCCATTACGCCATGTCTTTCCAATACCTGCTATATAAGTTTTCACTTTCCAGCAATTGATGATGATTCCCCTGGGCAGCAATAACGCCTTTTTCTAAAACATAGATATTATCACAAAAAGACTTTAAAATATGCAGTCTGTGAGTAATAAATATAATGGCCATTTTAGATCTTAGTTTTTTTAGAAGGCTCAAAACAAATAATTCGCTTTGCCTGTCCATTGCAGCAGTGCTTTCATCCAGGATAAGTAACTGCGGCTGGTGGTATAAAACCCTTGCCAAAGCAATCATTTGCTTTTGACCACCCGACAAATTAATACCCTCTTCGCCTATGAGCGTAACGTATGATTGGGGCAAACTTTCTATAAATTCTATGAACCCATATTCCTGTAAAAAACTTACTATAGCCTCAGGCTTTTTAACCACATCGTCAAATGCAATATTTTCCAAAACAGTGCCATTAAAAATATGAATTTGCTGGGGAACAATTCCCACGCAATTACGCCAGGACTGAAAAGAAATTTCAGCAAGATCACTTGTTTTATTGATTATGATTTTCCCCGCTTCGGGCAGGTAATATTTTTGCAGCATTTGTGATAGCGTACTTTTACCACAACCGTTTTCACCCATCAATGCGATAATTTCACCCTTGTTAATTTCTAAAAATATATTTTGCAACAGCCTGCTTCTGCCAGGAAAACGAAAGGCAACTCCCTTAATTTGTAGCGATTGAAAACTTAAAACTTCCACACCTTTATCTTCTCTTTCTGCGTCAATTCCTGTAAACTCAAACATCCTGTCGAATGCAATTTTCGCTTCCTTAACGGGTATAGAAATTAATGCAAGGTTAGCGATGCTTGGTAATAAGGAACCACACATGCCCAATATGGCCATCAACTGACCTGTTTTTAAATGTCCGTTTAAAACCTCGTATGCATTAAACAATAAAATGCCGATAAGAAAAAACACACCAAAACAGTTGGCTATCAGCGAGAGCTTTATTTGAATTTTACCCAGGAGAAAAATTTTGCCCTGGTAATTTCCGTACAGCATTTTGTTACTTGCCGCAAACAGTTGTTGCTTGTTGTAATCTTTAACAGGTTCTATTCCCTGTAAGGTAGAAATATAATTAGCCTCGCTCATAGCGTAGCTACTCATGATAGCCTGCTGACCGGTAGCTATATTGTTGCGCTGGCTGTATATCAGTAAAAAGTAAAATGGCAGGGCACATACACTGATCAGCCCCACCTGCCAGCTAAACGAAAACAAGAAGCCGAGTGTAATAATCGTTATCAATAAGTCTATCACTACATTGCCTGCTATCTGGCTTATTACCCGTTGTATTCTTGCCGTATCATTTAGCCTGGCAACAAGATCGCCAATTTTTCTTGTGTCAAAAAAGGGCTTGGGCAACTGTAATAAATGCTGATAAAAAAAATCGATGATGCGAATGTTAAAATCTTTGCTTTGGCGCATTAAGAAGTACTGGCGTAATGCGTTAAAAATTTCCCTTACAAAAAGAAGTATTACCAGCAGGGCAATACCCATATTTAATTTAAAAAGATCCTTTTTTGGTAAAATGTCATCTATCAATCTTTGACTAAAGATTGCCATAGCCAGGCCCAACGCTGCAATACCAATTCCAATACCTATTGAAACCCCCAAAATAGAACTATCTTCTATTAACAATGCTTTTATCCATTGCCGTTTTCTATTGGTAATTACGGTTGCTTTTGTAAATTTTTCATTGGGCAATAAAGTGAGGCAACTTTTAGAAACCCATATTTTTTCCAATTCAGATTTAGTCAGATATAGTATTCCTTTTGCCGGGTCGCCAATAATAAATTGTACTTCATTATTTTTTAATTGTGTACCAAAGCAAACTACATAATGTTCAAAATTATTTTCGAGCGTTACGTGCAATATCACCGGCCCGCCATGTGTTATCAATGCATCCAAATCTGCTTCGCAACCTTCGGTAGTAAAGCCTAACTGACTGGCAGCCTGGTAAAGCCCCAGCATGGTAGTGCCGGTAATATTGGTGCCGCTTAACCTTCGCAAATTTTCCAGGGTAGCTGTTCCGCCATAATATTTTAAAAGGCTTAAAAGACAGGCTACGCCACAGTCTTGCTGATCTTGCTGAAGGGTAAATGCTTTTTGTAGCAGCTTGCTATAGGGTGTGTTCATATTAGTTTAAAGCGTTTATGATCGCTGCAATTTTCACTTCGCCTTTAAAGGTTTTCGTTAGCATTCCTTTATCATTGTAAATTACGGAAGATGGCACCATACTGATACCAAATGTTTTATAAAAATTATTGGTACTATCCCTTAATAATTTTATAAAGGAATAATTGGTTAAATGATAAATACTATCGAAAGCCTTTATTTCCCGGATAGATTGACTTGATATATACAACACATTTTTATTACTTAACTGAGCTGCATTTTTTAATATTTGTTCAGTTTCATACTGGCAATGTTCGCAAGTGGTGTTAAAAAATAAAAACAAAGTGCTTTGGTACTGCAGCAGGGAATCTTTTGTATAAGGCTTATTTTGTAACGTGTAAAACTTAAAAGCAGGCAAAGTAGCTATGGTCTCTTTAATTTGCTGCTTGTTATTAATTTTGCCAATAACTTTATATCCAAGAAACAAAACTAGTGCAATGATTAAAGCCACTATAGAATTTTTATGCCACATATTTTAAGTCAATTGGAGCGTTAGAAATACTACCGTTAAAACCCAGATAAACAGGCCGGTTAAATAAGGAATGCAAAATAACTGAGCCGCTTTTATTTTAGAAATGTTATACTGAATAGAGTACATAGACGTACCTATTATACAAAACAACAATTCCCAAATATTAACCGTTTGCAAAGGGTAGATAAGCCATTGTGGTATTTTATCAACAGTATAAAAATTAAGCAAAGACCCCGGCATGTAACTAAGATCTGTTAAATTATTAACTTGTTTAAAAAACAACAACCAAATAAATTTTACTACCAGCATTAAAACAAAAATATATTCGGCCTTTAGGCAAACGTTTAAATTTGTCTTAGACATACCTCTTTCACTGTCTAATAAAGAACCTGCAGTGATCCAAAATGTATTATAAATTACTTTAACAATTAATAATAAAGGAAATAATATAAGACTTAACCATTGCCAATTTTTGGTGTTTTCATATAATTTTCGCGTTCGCTCTGCCGTAAATTGTTCAGCGTATGTAGTATAAAAAACCGACTCACTGTAAAAAAAATACTGTATCAAGTGAGCGATACCCAACGAAAAAAGACAAATCGTTGCAAAAAAATATATTTTTTTTTGATCTAAAACTTCCCGGTGAATTTGATTCATTGTTTAATATGTAGAGTGTATGAATCGACTATTCCATGGAAATTATAATTAAGGAACATTTTTACTTTTATTCGTCACAGAATCAGGAAGATAATTACACGATATTCATAGACATGAGTTGAAACTAATTTCCTTTTTCAAAAAAAGTCTTAATCAAGCTTGGAACAACAAGACCTTTTACCATAGTTACGATAGAGCTATTATAAGGTCGCGTAAGCAATAATATCTCATTGTCTAAGCAAATTACAGTTGTGATAAAATCAATTGATTTATTGAACAAAAACTTTAGTTGCTTTTTTTCTATAATTAACAGAATATTTCCATGATTCATATCCGTTGAGAAATTAAAACCATGAGTTTGTAAAAGCTCTCGAATTTTAGAAGTATTTTCAAATTCAGTCAGGGAGTTATCAATTTTTATAAAAAAATGATATCTCCTAATAACCATAAATAAAAAATATGGGAACCAAATAACTAGCACCACCAAAAGCAAAATATAAAATGGCTTAACAGAACTATTTGACAAGGGTATTTTTATGCCTAAAAGAACAATTGACGTTATAAACAGTAATACCAATGTAAAATACTTTGATATTTCTTCCGCAGTGGGTCTGTTTTTGTTATTATAAATGTTTTTCATGGTAGATTATAAAGCCTATTCCAAATAGTTTCGAGTTCAATGTCAATCTTTTCTGACGACAACTGAAATTTCAACTATCCAGAACAGGCTAATTTAAAAGAGAATTAATCCAAGCATCCTACTGCTATTCCTATCATTCCTGCTGCTGTCACTGGCCCTGCGGCCCCAAATGGCAATATGCCGAGGCCAATTCCAATAACCCCAAGTGCTAATGCCCCTGCACAGCTTCCACCCTGCAAATTTTCCATTTGCGAAATTTCCATTTTTTTCATAATTAAATAGTTTAAAGATTGTTAGATTACCCATCTTTTCATAAACCGGATCAGGGTTTTAAGGCTTACGGCGTTGTTCCTTTTGCAATAATTATTTACAAATTAAAATTGAATCAATATTTAATGATATCCTAACCGTTTATTCTATATCGTATCAAAGTTGTCTATATTTACAAGACAACGTAAACCTTATGTAACTTAATA
>JBGSMI010000220.1:0-24533 GCA_041740215.1 Ferruginibacter sp. | reverse complement strand
GAGAATAAATATGCCAGCCAGTTGGAGGTGTTGCAATCATATGCACTTCATATTTATTATCTGCTAATTTTTTTGCTGTGTAGGACCAACTGATTTTTTGTTGAGCATTTGCTACAGCCAGAGCCAATGTTAGTATTAATGCAAAAGTAAATTTCTTCATCATCGTAAATTATTTAATTAAAATTACAACTAGGTATCCTAATGAAGTGCCACCTTTGATACATTGAGTTCATTTAACATTAGTTTAGCTGAAAGAGGTGCGCAAAAACCTTTCTTCCATCTTCATTGCCCAATGATGCATTGCAAACTCTTTCGGGGTGGGGCATCATACCAAATACATTTCTTTCTTTATTACAAATTCCGGCTATATTGTGAATGGCGCCGTTTGGATTGCTTTCCGTATTGATAGTACCCTTATCATCACAATACCTGTATATAATCTGGCGGTGCATTTCAAGTTCTTCCAATGTCTGATCATCTGCAAAATACCTTCCTTCGCCATGAGCTACCGGAATTTTTAAAGCATCGCAGGAATCGGCTGCAGCCTCTTTGATGAAAACGTTTTTACATACAAATTGTTGGTGGCTGTTGCGTAATAAAACACCTGGCAATAAACCCGATTCGCATAAAATTTGAAAGCCATTACAAATGCCGAGTACTTTGCCACCCTTATTTGCAAACTCAATTACACTTTGCATCATGGGGCTAAACCTTGCAATGGCTCCGCAACGCAGATAATCTCCATAGCTAAAGCCGCCCGGCAAAACAATACAATCTTCTGTAGAAAACATACTGAGATCTTTGTCTTTATGCCAAAGCTCAATTACTTCCTGATTTAAATCTACACGCAGGGCCTCTATAACGTCCCTATCGCAATTACTTCCCGGAAAAACTACAACGCCAAATTTCATATAAATGATTTGTGATGATATAACTGGTATGTTTGTTTGATAAAGCGCAAAAGTACAAATACCATTCTAATTATTTTACGAAGTAAGCAAATGCAATTACAAATGCAACGATCAGCCAATGTAACACAAGTGGAAACCATTTTTTTGAGGGATACAGGAATCCGGCCCCGGCAATGACTGCGAAAGGAACAGCACACAAAATCCAGTACACAAATGAGTGGGACGCATTGATAAAGGGAATGAATAAAGCAATCAGCAAGTATAAAAAAATGAGGTTCCAGCTTTTGCGGGCCTGCACCAGTTGACGACGAAAATTTTGCTGCACAAAGAAAAAGCCGATGGCACAGGTAAACAGTACAATAATAACTGCAGCCAATGCCCACTTTGATTCATAAAAATGCGGAAATGTAACTGAAACGCCCGGGAAATGATAGCCCTGCCATCTATCGGTTATAAAAACGAAGGCCAATAAAAAATAGTAAGGGGTAATGATGCCCAGCAAGGCTACCATCCATTCGGATAATTTAAAAGCTCTTGTAATTAATAAGCCAAAAACGATGAGTGCTGCAAATGCAAGTGATGGAAAATAAAAGAAAGAGGATAGCCCAATGGCAATTCCGATATTAAAAAGGGATGTTTTTGGATGTTGCTCATTGTGTAACCTACTCATCCGTGACCATACCCAAATTAACAATGAATTTATAATCAACGGGGCGGATAATACGTTCCACTCGGCAAATAGGGAAGTAATGAGCAAGTAGCTCATGGCAGTAAGGTAATTGGGTTTTTGCATCAACCGCAGATCATTCACCAATCGGTTAAAAGTAATAGCCTGCGTAAACAACAACAAAAATGCAATCAGCGGATAGATAATGGGTAAGCTTTTGCCAACGGTTGAAAGCTGTATCAATAAGGATTTAAAAAGAAACCCATCCGTTTGCTGGGTGGAAGGAATTACCGGGTGAGCAAACATTGGCATTTTAAGCAACAGCCCATATACAAATAAGAGGAAGGTATTGTAAGGATTGTTAGATTTAAAAACGCCTGTCACTTGAATGTTATTTTTTGAACCTTCCTATCGGGAACGTCCGTGAAATGTTGATTTGATTGCTTTGCAAAATTGAGTAATAATTATTGATTAAAAAATAGTTTATCCATTTGTGCCGAGGTCAACAATCTTCTGTATTTCAACCGCCGATACAATTGTAATAATTGGGAGGCTGTAGCTTTCATTTCCGCAGACAATTATTGCACTTCGGGCTGAATGGAAATATCCCTGATGGAAAATCTTTTTACTGCAAAATACAGTAAGCTGAAGAAGCAGGTAAACAGGAATGTAATGGCCCAAGTCTGATAATATTGAATGGGAAACAAAAACCGTACTGCAATTTCTTTGAAAAGATCCAAAGGGTGGGTTACAATATCCCAGCTATTCCATCGCAGGAATCTTCCAAGATAAACCCCAAAGGATCCCATAAACAAACACAGCAACATCATTTTGTTGGTGGCCGAATGGCTGATTTGTTTCAGCAGAAAAATCTCCACTTTATACAAGGATGCAAATGCCATTAACAGACCGGTACCTGCGGAAGCAAATAGCAGTACCGCATCATACCAACCGGGTACATTGGTTTTTGCTTCCAGGTGAATGAGGTCTGTAATGATGTATAGCGCATTTGGAAAAAACAATAACCAGGCTGCTAATAAAAATCCAGCTATCCATTTGCTACTCGCTTTATTGCCGGCGAGATAGATACTAATCTGGAAAGGAATCCATGCCAGAAAGAGATTCCATAAAAGAAAGAGAAAGCGGGTGTTTCCGGAATATAACATTCTGAAAACAATCATACTTGTGATGAATGCAACAAATACACTCAATAGTTTTTGAAAGTTGGATAGTTTGTACATTTTTATAAATTTAATAAGGTTAAAATTTTGGGTACAAAAATGACCAGGCCAATCGCAACACTTCCGGTTGCGGCTAATAGAACGGATGCTGCCGAAACATCCTTTACAATTTTGATGAAGGGATGGATCTCCTTTGTAACCGCATCACACAAAAATTCAATGGCTGTATTTATCAATTCAAGTGACAATACCAGCATTGAGCAAACAATGATGAGCAGCCATTCAGTCGTATTAATTTGAAAAATAAATCCGGCAACGACCACGCCTAATAGCCCAAGCAAATGAATTCTAAAATTCAATTGTGTTTTATAACTGTACCGGATGCCCTGCCACGCAAAAGCAAACGAATTAAATAGTTTCATAAAAATTGTATTAGTGTTGAATGGCTTTTATAAGCCGAATAAAATTTCCCGAAAAACCTGTTTTAAAAATGACTATGACTAAAATTACTGCTTATATGGGGGCACTTCATCATCCAATGCATACACATCTTGGTTATAGTGAACATTTGAAATAATAGTGAACAAATTTTTTATGAACCCAACAGAAGTTTTTCAATTTAAGTGCATAAGCAAAGATGGTTTTGTTATTCATCCTTTTTGTTAAAAAGGATGAATAATTATCCCGATTGATATCGCATATGCGTCAAGCTAAGAATATTACGCCTTATTTTTAACACATCATATTAATACTGAAAATTAGTGCAACAGTATTTATGCGGCTGGCGTAAAAATACCAATAGTAATACATCTTGAAACTTTTTCCACATATATGGTATAGCTATATAATTAGAAAATTAACCTGACACCCATTGATATCGGTATATATTTTATTTTTCAAAAAGCGAAAAACCAACTCATTGATTTGTTATTTAATTACAGTTGATGTACGAACAGAAGGTTCCATTTCATTGGCAACGTATTCATCCGCCCAATTCCAGGAAAGCCAGCTATAGGATTTTTGTGTAGTTGAAAATTCCCTTTTACGGTTTTCGAAAACCTTTCTTTGCGAAAGCGATGAACGGTAAAGATATTCACCTTCTGTGTTTTCTTTAGCCGCTTCGGTTCTATCAAGCACATCTGAATTCTTCTCCAAAAGTGGCAGCACTTTATCGGAAAGTGTGAGCAAAAACTTTACATCAAGGGTGATGGTATCTTTTCTTGCGAGGTTATATTTGGCAATGGTTTCATCCCAATGTATGCACGCTGAAATCACCAGTAAGATGATGGCTACCCAGGCATTTACCCGCAATAAATAGTAAGCAGTTTTCCTTTGTTGAATCTTTATAAAAACCGTGGTTAACCCCGCCAGTACGATGATAAGAAATATCAACACACCGATTCTTTTATACGCCAATCCGTAATGCTCGATATAATAATAATCTCTGAATAATACAGATAGTACCAGTATTCCATTTTGCACTAACCATGCATAGGCACCCAGGCGTAACCAGTTGTTTTGCTTGTAAAAATTAAGATTGCCCCGGAAGAAAAAGAGTAATAAAAACATGGCAAGTAAGATTGAAAAAATCAGTAGTCCCGTTCCTTCATGCACGTATTCGCTGAGGTTGAGGTTGTTGTTGTAGGCAAAGCCAAACCAAACATACCGAATGTCAACACAGTTGATGCAAAGCAATAGCACATTTAATAGAAATAAGCTAATAACGGCCGTTTTATGTTCGTTGCGTAAAGCCATTGCCCCGTTGGCAAACTTACCCATCAATACAGAAAGCAACTGGAACCAACTGCTTTGTTTCCATTGAACGAGGTTATTTTTTTTACGCCACAAATCGTTTGGCATTTTGATGTCCAAATCTGAAAAATACTGGACACTACTTTTTAACAATAGCCCACTGGTAATTAATAATCCCAATAATAAAAAGCCCAACCGGCCCCAGCTAAACCAGCTAAAAAAACGAGCGAAGAAATGTTGTAATGAAATTCCAATGTCATTTACCAGGCTTTTAAAAATCGTGTTGGCAAAATTGTATAGCATAAAAAATACCAGCGCCAATAAAGTTGGGATTACTAAAAAACGAATGGATTTTTTAATTCCATACAAATTCAAACGCTTACTCTTTAATAATTGAATGTTGCTGAACAGGGATGGTATCACTAGCAAATAATTCATAAAAGCTGAAGCCGCAGCATACCACACTGATCGATGCAGGTATTGCGAAAATGCTACTACCAGCAGGAGGGTGCCACTAAAGGCGAGTTTGCTTAAAAATGTATTTTGAATTACAAGGGCAACCAATGTAATAAGATGGGCAGCCAACAACCATTTCATCAGCGGATTTGCCAACGCAAAAGGGTACAGATAAAAAACGGACCATAGTACAAATACATCAAACAAAACGGCGTTGACAGCCAATTTCTCCTGCCAGAAAATGATATTGAATAATAAAGCGCTTGTAGTTACTAAGAGTATTTTAACGGTTGCTTGTTTCATTGTTGTTTATTTTTAAGGTTCTGAAAAAAAGAATACATAATAACTGAACACAATAGCCGAAGTTTTTAATGATGGTTATGAGCGATTTCATTTTCGTTGATTTTATGGATGAGTAATTGAGTAGACTGGTCTAACAAGCTAAACCACTGCCAACCTTCAATGGGTTTGCACCGGCTGCCACGCTGGTAGGCATGGTTGAATTTTTTCCAGTATTCGGGCATGGTAACCATACCGAACACTAGGGTGGCCAGCACAGGAAATGACAGGTGATGATTGCCAAGCATAAAACATTGGAGGCAAACTTCTCCTTCGTCCGTGGTATCATATTGCAGCAGGATATGCTTGATATCATGTTTGGCATAGTAAGGTAATAGCTTAAGATTTTTCTTATCCAGCATTGTTACCAGTTCTCTTCCTAAGGTACCTTCCGGCAGTTGATACAACGCCTCTTTTGTAAACTCAAATTTTTGAGGCGATCTGATCAATTTTAAAATTGGCAACGCAAGTTGGTGTGTTAAGGACACCAATAATTTTGAACGGAGTTTACTTATTAACGGGTGCATAATCGTTGGATATTTTATTTGAAGAAATATTTTTGAAAATTGCGAAGTGCATCATGATCGATGCGATAGCAGATATTATAATTGACAGGGATAGGGGAAATTGCTGGCCTCCAATTTCATTATCATTGAGCACAAACAAAAAAAGAGAAGACAATAATGAAATGATCAACCCTGCTTTTAACAAGGTCTGGAACAACAAGGGTTTTTGCCAGTTTACAAGTAGCACCAACCAAAAAACAAATATGCCTGGTGTAGAAAAAATCAGCGTGAATAAAAGCGTAAGTCCAAATCCAGATGGCCAGTAACTATATTCAGTTGAAAATAGCCACAGCCAGGTGGCACTGAGCAAAGCGTTGAGTATTGCTGCCAATACCCAAATGGTGAACGTTGAAAATATTGACTTAAAGAATACCATAAAATAAAAGTGCTTTGAATTACAAAGTATAGATACAAAAAAAATTATTTAGTGGAGCGGATCATAGCCTCCAGTGCAGCGATATGCGCTTTGAACGCTTTTTCCCCGGCCTTTGTTACTGAATAAGTGGTGTTGGTTTTTCTACCGATAAATCCTTTTATCACATTGATGGTACCAGACTCTTCCAACGTTTTCAAATGACTCGCCAGGTTACCATCTGTGATATCTAACAGCTCCTTCAACTCTATAAAATTCACCTCTGCATTTACCATCAGGGCACTCATAATGCCCAGGCGAATCCGGCTGTCAAAAATTTTATTTAAGTCTTTTATTGGGTTCATCCTCTTTGTAATTGAATTATTCTTCCGAAAATTTGTAATGTTTAATTAGAAAATTTTACTGTATGTTTTATGAAGCCTAAATGTGTTAAAGTGATTACACGAATTTTCGGCACTAATTACACGAATTAAGCATCTGCTACTCTATCAAACTGACTTTATAATTCGTATAGTAAAATACATAATACCCCAATTTTAACTTAACACCAAAGCAGTATAAATTGAAAGTTTTTTCATCAAATCAAATTAAACTTATCTACCTGGCAAACAACGCTTTTTAGCAAATTGGCTAATTTACGTATTATCACATTAGTCAATTGTTCTCTCATATTTATACCACATTACAATGCCATAAATAATGTGTAAAATTCCAAATCCCATAGCCCAAAAGTAAAGACCAAAACCGATACTCCAAAGATTCATAATACCCAGCGCTAATTGACCGAAGCCGAGATAACGTATTTCACCCAGCGTGTATTTACTGGCATTTACCAATGCTAATCCATAAAAAATTAAACAGCCAGGTGCTACCAGTGGGTATTCGCCCAATTGCATTAAGCGGATAATAAATATTGCACCAACTGTAAGCGGTATCACCATATTCCAAAACAAACGGATAGTGGTGGCGCCCCACATCGGAATATTATTTTTTTTACTGCGGAGATAAGTAAAAAAGAAAGCCGAAACAAACGCACCAATGAATGTAATGGTTGCAATCCAGAGCAAATCATTCAGCAATGTAATACCACCACTATCAATCAATCCATCAATGGTGCAATCACCTTTTACCCAGCAATAAATTTTTTCATGAGCAAACCAGGCACCAACCAGCGCACATATACCTGCAGCAATTCCACTAAATCCACTTAAACTGATAAAACGGCTGCTTCGTTCCATCATGCGTTTGATGTGTTGCAGATCCTCCAGAGACTGTTGTTGATCACTCATATAAAAGTACTTTGAATTACAAAGTAAAACAAGTTTTATCAATTGAACAAGAAAATTTTATCGGATTGCAATGGCGGGTAATGCCTTTGGTTTTATTTTGCCAGCTCTTCTGTTACGGCTGGTATTGAGGCGGCAATTTTTTCCTCCTTTATGAACTGGTCAAATAGTTTATTGACTTTAGTAGTTTCAAAATTAATGTCGTGAAAAACTTTCGTAGTAAAGTCTTCATCCTTAACTGTTACATTTTTTTTGTTGATATCGAACCGGCCACAAAAAGCAAGATGACTCTCTACTTCGCCATCATAATCGAATGTAACTTTAAATAAATAGAATCTTTGCGGCACGCCTTTAACAGAAGCAACTTTTTCTCCCAGCAACCTGCAAGTGGTTTTATCTGCTTCGTATTCAGTTGCATAATTATAAATATAACCTTCCGCAAAAAGTGGCTGTGTTAAAAACTCTGCCGGAAACAATTGTAGTTTGTTGATTTTTTTCAACGCTTCGTAGAACGATGTCCGGTATTCCTTATCGGCAGCAAGCTTTCGTATTTCGATTGCTGAAACGGGTTGTTTATTTTTCAATAATGCAAGCAATGCACTTTGTTTAATATATAGATCACCCGCTTTTAAAAATCCATTTAATAAATTATTGGATTGCGCATTGTTTAATTTTTCCAGCACATCCAAAACATAGCCATTGAAAACAGGATAATCCTCGTTATCTTTTTTTAATTGTGTAAGCTGTGCATTTGCGGTTCGAATCAGGCCCCCTATGTATTGCTGCAAAATATCTTTTTGCAGGCGATTGCTGTCAATTAAATCAGAAGCTAACCGAATTATTCCTGGGCCTAATATTGAATCGCCAAATAATTGAGCAGCCTCCGGAAATAGATCAGCAGATAATGGCAAGCTATCTGCCAGTTTATAAATAAATGAATTTGAATTATCTGTAACTGGTGGATTGTTCAATAACAATTCCTTCAATATCGCTATTGCTGATTTGGATTGCTGGCTTGCCAGCATATGCAGCATATCTGCTTTTAATTCAGGAGATTGCTTAGTGACCGATACATAATTCTCTTTTATAAAAGTCACTGTTGAACTATCATGTACTTTATTGATAGCAGTACTTAATAAATCATTGATTGAAACGTATTCCGTAGCATCTAAAAGGTATTGTTTTAAATAAGCCTGGTGCAATAAGGGGAGATCGGAAACTCCAAATGGAGCGTCATCTATGGCCAATCTTGCGGCGGCCAATGTTGCGCTATCCCTGCTTTCAAGATCAGCTAAGATAATGGCTGTTTTATTTTTTAAAATGTCCGATGGTAATCCCTCATTCGTAAACCTAAAGTTTTCAAAAAATTTATTATTGTTTTTATTTGTGATTATACCATAGGGCGCCAACGCAAACAGATGATAGACTGAATCGCCATGTGCAAATATCCTAACTCTTGTGTAATAAGATTTAGCTGCACTTTTCACCAGAATTTCCATGCCATTACTGAACCCATTTGTAACATTTTTTTTGTAAACCAGCGAATCGTAGCTACCCGGTGTTGCTTTTGCGTTTGTAGAATTGGAATCAGAAAAATAGGTACCGATTTGGCCGGCTAAGAAACTGCTGTCATTCATGGTCCAAAAGTATTTACCAACCGGGTATATGTTTACATTGTAAGTGGTAGTTGAATAGGGCTCATGGGCCAGTATTTGAACTCTTTTTGTTGACTCCGACAATTCATCTGCAAATTCCTGTGCGGTTATTCCGGTTGTATCAGGTAGATCAATATCCAGTGCTGACGGAGCCCAGGTGCTAAATGCATTATTATTTCCCTTTTGTTCAGACCATTTATTTTCCTTGTAAGCATTTAATTGGAAGGATCTGAAAAAGCGGGTAACATCCGGATGATCTTCTCTACCCTTTTGTGTAATTGCAGCAACTGTGTAACTCCGGTTACCTCTACAAATCACCAGCATTTTCGACACATAATCAAGCCCCTCCTGTTTACTTTGTGATGAAAAACTCATCGCCTCGTTACCTTCCAAATTGAAATAACGCAGATGATTAATTGGTGACTGCAGGCTTTTAAAATAAGATAGCTTATTATTAAAAATGATACTGTCATTAATAATTACGAAGCCTTTTTTTGTATCGCTCACCACTACCATGTAATAGGTATTATTGGCTAGGTCAAATGCGGAATACGTAGTGGTTTCAAAACTCTTATCAGTTTCATTGGGTTTCAGTTGGTCGATACCTGGTTTTTTCGGAAACGAAATTTCAAATGCTTTTAATGAATCTTTATAGTTCATCCAGTTATTGGGCTTTGCAGTCAACTTTGCATTCATCGATAAACTTTTAAAAAAACGTTCTGCATCCGTTGCAAAAAGATTATCTCTTTTCTCTCCACCAGCCATTGTAATAAATACTTTATCCTCCATTGGGAAAACCTGAAAGCGATAATAAAGCTTTTCCAGGATGGCAACCATTTCGTTTCCTTGAATTCCTTTGTTATCAATTTTTCGTTCTTCCTTTTTTTCAAATCCTTTGGTTGCAAATGACTTTATCATACGGTTCATCATATCCCCGGGGCTTTTCATCGGTGCCATGAAAAGAAAAGCCACTCATATAAACTGTGTTGGAAACAAGATCCGCATATATCTTAAAATTAACTTCACTGCCAGGCGATTTTAGGTCACTCGGCTTACCCGGCATCTCCACTGTATAAGCTCCTTCAGGCTCCGCGAATTTCACCCAAGGGATTTCTTTTACATCGTACACATAATTTTCAGGAGCAATTTTTTTAGAAGAAAAAACCGGCGTTACACTAAATCCTTTGGTTTGCAGTAAATTGATCAAACCTGTTTCGCCTGGTAAATGTGCAACACCAACGGCAAAAAAACTGGTACGAACATGCGCCAGGCTATCCATGCGATAAGCCATCTTTATATTTCTGTTTACCAATAAAAGATCATTGCTTTTTTTTGATTGAGAACCACTTATCCAGAGATCAAGTTTTTCCAAATCCTGGTCGGCATACATGCTGATCATTTTTTTCAGGTAGGCTTTCTTTTTTTCTTCATTGTCATCATCCAGGTAGTCTTCAATATTTATGTCTTTGCCCAATTCATCTTTGATAGCAAATTGGTCACTTACATCTTCAATACCGCCAACCCATTTACCCTGCTTGTGTGCTATGTTATACAAATACAAATCTACCATCGACTTCATATCGTCTTTTTTTTGAACATTATAATACCAGTTCTCTCGTTCTTTAATTAATCTTTTACGGGAAATTTTATCAGCAGGCATACCAAATTTCTTCTCTAATTTTTTGGATACACGCTTAAACTTCTTTTCGTCTAGTAATTGTTTGAGCAAAGTAGAGGTATCGGTTTCTCCCATTTTTGTAAACAGCGAATCCATCATCTCAATGGGGTCAAGTTCCATGGCAAAACCTTCAGTAGCTTCGATGCTTTTATACACCGAATCGCCAAAGAAAAATAAGCGCCGATCTTTTAAGTGCATGGTGCCATACAAGTAAGATGGCTTTTGCATGCCATTCCCGGATATACGCCACAATAGCGTTTTCGAAGGAGCTTTTTGTGCTTTGGTATTTTGTGTAAAACATAAAAAGACAAGAATAGCAAGGATGGATAAAAAATATTTCATAGATCAGGTTTATAATAACAACATTAAACAATTTCGTTTAATACTTTAATAACTTGTTTGCAGGCGAAACGGATTTCTTCGTCGGTAATGACCAATGGCGGCACTATTCTAAAACAATTGGAGGCAAATAAAAACCAATCTGTAAAAACGCCTTTTTCAATCACAGCATCAATAACTTTTTTATTAAAATCGTAATTTTCAAACTCTACTGCAATCATTAATCCACAACTTCTAACGGCTTTTATGGTCGGATGCCGGAGTAACGAATGAAACAACTGTTCTTTTTCTTTAACGGTGTCAATCAACCTTTCTTCCAGTAACACCTGGAAGGCTGCCAGGCCCGCTGCACAACTAACAGGATGTCCGCCAAATGTGTTGATATGGCCCAATACAGGATGATGACTTAAGGTATCCATTATTTTTTTATCGGCTACAAAGGCGCCCAGTGGCATACCTCCACCCAGCGCTTTACCTAACAAAAGTATATCCGGCACTACGTCAAACTGTTCGAAAGAAAACAGTGTTCCATTGCGACCAAAGGCACATTGTATTTCATCCAATACCAGCAATGCACCTGTGTAGGTGCAGCGTTTACGCAAAGCCGATAGCCAGCCATTCTGGGGTACCAATACACCTGCTTCAGCCTGCACGGTTTCTGCTACTACACAGGCCGTCCGCTCCGTTATATTTTCTAAATCCTCCAAATTATTATACCTCAGTTGCATGGTATCCGGTAGCAATGGCCGGAACGCATTCCGCCAATATTCATCGCCCATAATACTTAAAGCGCCTTGTGTGCTGCCATGGTAAGAATCTTTAAAAGAGATGATTTGTGTTCTTCCGGTGTATCGTTTCGACAGTTTCATGGCGCCCTCCGTTGCTTCGCTTCCGCTGGCTGTGTAAAAAATGGAGTTAAGGGTTGCGGGCAAATTATCCGTCAGCGCTTTTGCATATACCACCTGCGGACTTTCTACCAGCTCGCCATACACCATGATGTGCATATATTGCTCGACTTGTGCTTTGATGGCCGCAATTACTTTTGGATGGCTGTGCCCAATATTACATACACTGATGCCGGCAATGAGATCGATGTATGTTTTTCCGTGAATATCCCACAGGGTGCTGCCGCTGGCTTTTACAATTTCCAGTGCTAAAGGTGCTTCGGATGTTTGGCCCACATGTGCAAGAAATAACTGACGCTGATTCATAGCCTGCAAATTTCGTCAAGAAAATTTGATATTCGATGTAAATTTCATTGAGGAGAAAGCTTTTATAGTCCGGGGGATATTTTGCAAAAAACTGGCCAACAAGTGAATGGGATTTATAACCAACGCAATTAATAGCTGCGGACATATAAACAGTTTATTGGATGGTAGCTTAACAAAAAAAGTAATGCTTTTTCGACCGCATGGTTTTTCCGACAGCAGACTGAAGCGGCTATGCTGGTTGTTAATGTGTAAGACTTTTTCTGCTAAATGCTTTGCTTCGAGCTATATTAAGGATGCTTATTTTTGGGTACATTTAGAATTGTCGGAAGGGTTGCCAACCTTGGCAGGTTCTTTTCTGCTAAAAACACTTTAAAAAAGGTTGGCAACCCTCTATTGAACTGCGACAATTTTAAATACGCCCTTATTTTTTATAGAAACACTTTACTTGCTATCTTTAACAAGCAAAATAGTTTGAGTTTTGCATTTAACCCCGCTATTGTAACCCAAAGTAACAAATGCAACCTTTTAAAAACAGGATCACACAACTTTTTAATATCGACTATCCGATCATACAGGCAGGTATGATTTGGTCCAGCGGCTGGCGGCTGGCGAGTGCTGTTAGCAATGCAGGCGGATTGGGCTTAATTGGCAGTGGTAGCATGTATCCGCAGGTATTGGAGGAACATATTATTAAATGTAAAGCAGCTACCAGCAAACCTTTTGGCGTTAATTTGCCACTTCTGTATCCAAAATTTGAGGAGCATATCCAAATAATCATAGCGCAAAAAGTTCCCATTGTTTTTACTTCAGCGGGCAATCCCAAGGCATTTACTTCGTTATTAAAGCAACACGGCATCGTAGTGGTGCATGTAGTGAGCAGTAGCAAATTCGCTAAAAAGTCAGAAGATGCAGGTTGCGATGCAGTAGTTGCAGAAGGATTTGAAGCAGGTGGACACAATGGGAGAGAAGAGACTACTACCTTGGTATTGGTACCAGCAGTTTGCAATGCAGTAGCCATTCCTGTAATAGCAGCAGGGGGGATTGCAACCGGAAGGCAAATGTTGAGTGCGATGGTATTGGGTGCCGAAGGTGTGCAAATCGGGAGTCGTTTTGTAGCGAGCAATGAAGCGTCGTCGCATGAAAATTTTAAAAAAGTAGTGATCAATACCAATGAAGGCGATACCATTTTATCGTTAAAACAATTAACTCCGGTTCGGCTCATAAAAAATAAATTTTACAGTGATGTACAACAGGCTGAAGAAAAATTTGCTACACCAGAGGAGTTAAAAATTTTATTGGGAAAAGGAAGGGCAAAGAAAGGAATGTTTGAGGGTGATTTGGAAGAGGGTGAATTGGAGATAGGGCAGGTAGCAACATTGATTAAAACAATCATTCCTGCCGAAGCCATCGTGAAGGAAGTCTGGACAGATTTTGAAGCCGCATTGGCTAGTCCGTTAAAATAGCAGGTAATTGTATTTGATCAATCCAAATTTTTGTAAAACAACCATTTTTAAATGCATTCTAAATATCTGTTTTTAGGGAAACGAAGTTTGTTATTGTTATTCATTACAACAATGCTTTCTTTAAATTCCTGGTGTCAGCAGCCGGTTCCTACACAGCAACAAATAAACGAGTTGTTGCCGACTGGTATCGATCCTACACAATTGACCAAATCGGGTTTTGAGAATTATTTTAAAGACAACAATCAAAAGAAAAATGCCGGCACCGATAAAAACAAAGAAAATCCGAAGATAGCCAGGCAGTTGCAAAACAAATCATTGGATAAAGACAGTACCCAGGCAGATAACCTAAAACAGCGTGCCTATAGTCCTGATGAAACTTATGGAGCCAATATTTTTCAACATGTTGCAATGAACGATGTATCTGAATTGTCAACCCCGCCACTGGATTATCCAATCGGAGTTGGCGATCACATCGTGGTAAGTTTATGGGGCGGCGGCGAATATCAGGAAGATTATGTTGTAGCAAAAGATGGCGCCATTTTTCCGGCCAGTTTAGGAAAGATCACCGTTCAAGGGCTCACCTTTGAAGTAGCCCGTTCATTGATTTATTCAAGATTCAGGAGCAAAGTTCCGGAAGGAACCAACATACAGGTTACACTGGGGCAGCCACGCACCATCAACGTAAATGTAGGTGGCGAGGTAAATAATCCAGGGCCCTTAACGGTATCTGCTTTTTCAAATGCCTTCAATGTAATTGGATTGGCAGGTGGTATTTCTGAGTATGGCAACCTGAGAGCAATACAGGTAAAAAGGGCAGGTAGAATCATTGAAGTGTTGGATGTTTATAAATATCTTACTTCCGGCGATTTAGGCAAGAAAATTTATATGCAGAACAACGACTTTGTACTGGTAACATTTGTTGAAAAAAAGGTATTGGCCACAGGACAGTTTAAGCGGCCCATGTATTATCAGCTTAAGAAGGACGAAGGCGTAAAAGCATTGTTGCAGTATTCAGGCGGTTTTAAACCGGATGCCTTTACATCTGGTGTAAAAGTAATCAGGACTGAGAATGAAGTTCAAAAAATAAGGGACATCAATGCAACGGCCATATTAAAACTACCGGGTCAGGATTTTTTACTGAATGATGGTGATATAGTAAAAGCAGCTCTGATCAATCCTGGAATAGTTAACAAACTTGAATTACGTGGAGCCGTAGCTTACCCCGGTGTGTATGAATTAAGAAGCAACGACCGGCTGTTTGATATCATCAACAGGGCAGGCGGGATAACAAAAAATACCTATTTGCCAAGGGCCTATATTTTCAGAGGTGCCGGTGATTCTACCAATTTAAAAACAGATCGGCTGGAAGTGAATTTAAGTGATATTGCAAGCCAACCTTCGGGTAGTATTTACAATGTACTGTTGCAAGCCAATGATGTGATTCAATTGTTTTCAAAAAGTGAATTTGGAGAGCAACAATCCGTATCCATTTATGGAGAAGTACGCAAGCCAGGCGTAATAAAAAAATACGGCGGGATGACCTTGCAGGACCTGATTTATTTATCTGGCGGATTAAAGCAATCTGCAGAATATGGCCGCCTTGAAATTTCTAGTATTGTTGACATCGATTCAGCACAGCAGGGCTTAAAACCAACCCGTACGATTATAAAATCTTATTCTATACAAAACAATCTGGAGTTAGATACCGCTGCTGCGAAGGTTTTATTAAAACCATACGATCAAATTTTTGTAAGAAAAAATCCAACCTTTCAGTTGCAGGAAAATATACAGATACTGGGGCTTGTAAAATACAGCGGATTGTATCCTCGCTTAAATAAATATGAGCGGCTATCCTCCTATATCGAAAGGGCGGGTGGTACCATGGAAAATGCAAACCTTGGGGGAGCAATTTTATATCGCAATAATGCAGCCGCTGCAAAGGGGTTAACGGGTAATGCAGATAGCGTAATGATGGGCGTAAATCAACCAGTTAGTATTGATTTGTACAATGCGTTAAAGTATAAAGAATCGAAGCATGATATAATTTTACAAGCCAATGATGTGATTTATATTCCAGAAGTCAATCCATTTGTATCGGTTCAGGGAAGAGTACAATCTCCCGTTAAAATAACGTTCGATAAAGAACACACAAAAGTTTCCTACTACATTGATAAGGCTGGTGGATTTGGAATAAGACCCTGGCGGAAAAGAGTATTTGTAACTTATGCCAATGGCAGAAGTAAGCGTACCAGAAATCTTTTCTTTGCACATTTTTATCCAAGGGTGGAAGAAGGTAGCACCATTACCATTCCGGAAAGACCCGAAGGAAAAGACATTAGTAATGCGTTGACACAAGGGTTGACTACTGCAATACCGATTGTATTGACTTACTTAATTTTAAAACTTTAATCAAAAGCTAAGGTGACAACAACTGAATTAATAAAAGCAGTATTTATCAGACTTGGCAGATTTAAAATGCTCATGTTGGGTGCTGGTATTGTTACCGCACTATTGTTGTTTTTTTACGCAAAAAGTATAAGACCCGAATACACAGCTAAGGCAACTGTTTTTCCACTTACCAGCACCACCGAAAATTCCCTTACAACAAATGCCCTGAGTGGCATTCTCGGACTGGCTGATGCGCCCAAGAGTTTTAGCAATGAAGCTACGATCAATATTATTGAATTATCCTTAAGCAGGTTTGTAAGGGAATCCGTTGCAACAACAAGGCTGCCGGCATTTGGCAATAAATCCATCGCCGAATTGCTGGTTCAGGATCTTAACAGTTACCATTCATTTTTAGATAAGAAGATTAAATTACCAAAGGATAGTGTTGCTTTAGCCACTTTAGGCGGTGAGATCTTAAAGGCAGGAATTGTAGCAAAGATGAGTAAAAACGGCGTGCTTGAATTGTATTTTAGTCATAAAAACAAGAGCCTCGTTTCTCCGGTTTCATTTACATTGATTGACAAGGTATCTCAGTTTTACATTGATTTGAAAATAAAAAAAGCGACTGCAGATTATGATTTTACCGTGAAAAAAATTGACTCATTGGATGGTATTTTGAATAATATTGACAAGAGAGCAATTCGAATACAAAACACTACTTTGTTTGCCCCCGACAAACTGGAATACGCAATACCAAAAGAAAGGGTGAATGCCGATAAACAGCGTTATGTGCGCCAAAGAGATATCTCATTGAATAACCAGGAAGAAGCAATTTGGCGCTTACAAAAACAAACGCCTATTATTTCTGTGCTGGATAAACCTACCGAACCCTTTACGGTATATCAACCGTCGGCATTGCTATATGCAATTGGAGGGTTTACTGCGGCATTTGTGTTAATAGCTTTTTTATCTATTGCCGGATTGTTGTACCGCTATGTGAAAAATGAAATTTACAAAAGTCTTTTTGAAACAGATGTATCAGTTGCTGTTAAATCATGATTTCCGAAAAGCCCATTTAAACATTTCTTTCCATGACGCTTTTTTACCATACATCAAAATACCGGTTCTATATATTTTACCAGCCAGCCAGGTGGTAAAAACAAATCCGACGATTAACAAAGCCATTGATACAACCAATTGCCATGCAGGTACCCCACTTGGTATTCGTCCCATCATTACAATCGGCGAAGTAAATGGAATCATACTCGCCCATACCATTATTTTACTATCAGGTGTATTCAAATTACTCGACATGATGATGAATGCAAAAATGATCGGCATCGTAATAGGCAGCATCAATGATTGGGCTTCCTGCGGATCTTCATTAATTACACTGCCAATTGCTGCAAACAGGGATGCATAAAAGAGATATCCGCCTAAAAAATAAAACATAAAGCAACTAATGATCAGGGGCCAGTTAATGCTGCTGATGTCTTTTTGGAATTCCATAAATTTCATGGCCATTTCGGTATTGCCTCCCATACCACCAGGCATGTTTTTATTGGCTTCACCAGCTTGTTGTATCATTTCTGTCGGCAAAAATGCTGCTGCTACAAAAGATAGCGCAATGATTAAAATGGCCCATAAAAAAAGCTGTGTTAATCCCACTGCAGCAATGCCAATGATTTTACCCATCATTAATTGAAATGGTTTTACACTACTCACCATTACCTCTGCAATGCGGTTTGTTTTTTCTTCCATCACTCCACGCATTACCATTGCTCCAAAAATAAACATGGTGATGTATATCAGGATACCACTTCCAAATCCTACCCCATAATTTATCGCAGCATTCACTTCCTGAGATTTTCCGGTGTCGGTGGTCAGCCTGTTTTCGATGGTGTAAGCTCCCAACGATTCTTTGCTAATGCTATCCAGTGTTTCTTTTTGAATTCCTTTTTTTTGTAACTGATTTTTTTCAAATGCACGATCAAGCCTGTTTTCAATAATTTGTTTGCCATCCAATCCCAACTGTTTTTTTGAATGTATGGTAAAAATTTTCTTTACAGAATCATTTTTTAAATCAAGCACCGCATCATATCCTTTACTGTCAAAATTAGCACTGTCTACATTACTGGTAAATTCAAAAAGCATTCGGGTAGAATCACTTTTTATATTGGGTTTAAACATACCAGGATCATTGACTACTGCAATCTTTTTCAAAGTTTCTTTGGATGACATCGCAAAATAGGCACTGCCAAAAAAGAACAGAATCATTACAATCGGTAATAAAAAGGTGGAGAGTAAAAAGGTTTTATTACGAACCCTTGTTATATACTCTCTTTTAAAAATGAGCCAGATTTTATTCATAAAAATTGAATGACTTTATGCGCTTGATTTAATAATGTGGGTCAGTATTAATTGACCTTTTGAAATTGCCTTGCACCTGGTGTGCCTTCTACCAATTTTATAAAAATATCGTTCAACGATGGCAGCACTTCGTTAAAAGAATGAATGGCTATATCCTGGTTAATAAAATGTTTAAGCACATCATTTGGTGTACTATCGTGCTGTAATTTAATTAACAATTGGTTGGGGTGATGTTTGATTACTTCAAATAAGTAGGTCATCAAATTTTCAGGTCTCGTAGCCGCTCCCAGTTGATAGATATTTTCCTTGAACTTGTTTTTGATAGCTGATACTGTGCCATCCAAAATCTTTTCTCCTTTATTTACCAGTACAATGTGATCACAAATTTCCTCTACCTGTTCCATGCGGTGAGTACTAAATATGATGGTGCTTCCTTTTTTTGCCAGATTAAAAATTTCATCTTTTATTAAATTGGCATTTACAGGGTCTAATCCACTGAATGGTTCATCCAATATGATTAATTTAGGCTCATGTAATACGGTAGTAACAAATTGTAATTTCTGGCTCATGCCTTTACTCAGGTCTTCTACTTTTTTATTCCACCAGCTTTGCATTTCAAATTTTACAAACCACTCCTTTATTTTTTGAGTGGCATCCGATTTACTCAGTCCTTTTAACTGTGCCAGGTAAAGTGCTTGTTCGCCTATTTTCATCTTTTTGTACAGTCCCCTTTCCTCAGGCATGTAACCGATGTAGCCCACATCATTCACTGGATCATATTTTTTACCGTTAAAAATGATGTGCCCACTATCAGGATAAAAGATTCCGGTAATCATTCTCAGTAAAGTTGTTTTACCTGCACCATTTGGACCAAGCAGTCCAAATATGCTGCCCTCTGCGATATTAAAGCTGATATCGTCTACCGCTTTTTGTGTTGCAAAATATTTTTTAAGGTTGTGCAGTTCTAAAATATTCATCAGGTTAAATGTTTGTATAGCAAAAATATAGGTGAAAAAAATACTATCGTATCAATTTTTTTAAATGGTATGGCCGTTTCTGTATTATTAGTAACAATATCAGTTCATTTGTTACAAGGATTGTTTTTTTTTCAAATGTATACGTAAGAACAGGCTGTTAAGCCAGCACATTGAAAATCATTTTTGCTACTCTTTCCCCATCCATTGCGGCACTTACAATACCGCCGGCATATCCGGCACCTTCTCCGCAGGGGTACAAATTTTTTATTTGAGGATGTGTTAAATTTTCAGAATTTCTCGGTATGCGAACTGGTGATGATGTCCGGCTTTCTGTGGCCACCACCACAGCCTCATTGCTAAAATACCCCTTCATCTTTTTTCCAAACTCTGAAAATCCTTTTGCAAGAGAAGTGTAGACGAAATCAGGCAACACTTCGCTCAATTGCGTGGATACCAAGCCAGGTTGATAAGAGCAGTTAGGTAAAGTGGCCGACACTCTACCGTTTGAAAAATCAACCATGCGCTGGGCTGGTGCTCTTGACAAGCCCCCACCGGCATTGAAGCAGTTTTGCTCCACCATCTGCTGAAACTTCATCAGTTGAAGGGAGGCATCAATTGGGTGTTTTATTTTATTTTGTTGTTTTTTTAATTCCTTTTCAGCATCTGCTATTGCTATCTGCACTACCATACCGCTGTTCGCAAATGCGTTATTTCGCTTAGACGGGCTCCAGCCATTTACAACGATCTCTCCCGGTGATGTGGCTGCAGGTGCAATGATTCCTCCAGGACACATACAAAATGAAAATACGCCCCTGCTGTTTATTTGTTGAACAAGACTGTACGAGGCAGGTGGCAAAAATTCGCCTCTTATGGGGCAATGATACTGCACCTGGTCTATCAGGCTTTGTGGATGTTCAACTCTTACGCCCAATGCAAAAGATTTGGCTTCAATCAATATTTTTTTTCGATGCAGTAATTCAAATATGTCCCTCGCCGAATGTCCTGTTGCGAGTATAAATGCATCGCTCTTAAATACCTCCCCATCAGCAGTAACGACAGCGGAAATTTCCCCGTTGCCAATAATGAGATCAGTCACTTTTTTTTCAAAAAGAAAATCAGCGCCGCACTCTTTTAGTTGCGTACGCATAGCTGTGATGATTTGTGGTAACTTATTCGTGCCAATATGAGGGTGGGCTTCGTACAAGATTTTTTCATCCGCTCCAAAATGTACAAATAGATTCAGAATCCTGTCGATGTCGCCCCGTTTGTTGCTGCGGGTGTATAATTTTCCATCACTATAAGTACCAGCACCGCCCTCTCCAAAGCAATAGTTGCTATCCGGATTTACAATACCTTCTTTGTTGAGTATCGCTAAGTCTCTTCTTCTCGCTCTCACATCTTTCCCTCTTTCTAAAAGAGTGGGTTTAATGCCAAGTTCAATCAATTGTAAGGCCGCAAACAAACCGGCAGGTCCGGCACCAATAATGATCGCTTTTTTTAAGGCATTACCTACATATTTAAAATTAAATTGCTGAATTTTTCTTTGCTGAAAGGGCTCATCAATAAAAGCCATTACAGTCAAATTCATCCAGATGGTGCGGCCACGGGCATCAATAGATTGTTTGTGAATTTGAAAGCCTGAAATACTGCTTTCCGCTTTGCCGATTGATGTTGCAATTGCGGTTTTAATTGTTGCCAGGTTAGCCACTTCGGAAGGGAGCAATTTTAACGCAATTTTCTGCTGCATACCGCTATTAGATATAAAACAGCTTTAAAGGTATCATTTCTTTAAAGCGCTCTTAAAAATTAAAAACTATTTGTTAAGATTTGTTTGAAAACGTGTGATTGTTTTTAGAGCCAATATTGGAGTGCCCCTAAAAAGGCAGATCGTCGATAGCATCTGGTGATGAAGCCGAGAAAGTATCTAAAGGCTCCATGTATTCAGTATCGGTGCCAGTAGTATCCGGTGCTGTTGTCTGCGACATTGGTTCTATTCTCCAGGCATCTAAATTGGTGAAGTAACTTGTTTTACCATCTTTCTCCCATTTGGTGCCCTTAATATTGAAGTACACTTTTATTTCATCACCAACATTTACTTTGTCAATAATCGAAGTCTTATCCTGCACCGACTGAAATTTTACATAGTTGGTAATCGTTCTACCACCAATATCATCTGTTTTTTCCACAGCAAACTCTCTTGTTTTAAAGGTGGCAGACTTTTGCATAGTATCATATTTTACCACTAATTTGCCAGTTAATTCGTAACTCATTTTTATAAAATTTATGCCGTAAAAGTAGACTTATTTGTCGATAAAAATAATTACCCGGCATTTTCTCATTCGGTTAAAAAAAATAACTACCTTTCTTTTCTGAAAGCATCTTTTTATACTAAAGCGATTCTATAAAAGCTGATAGTATTATTTGCAGCCATTTTCCCCCAGAAACCAAACCATTTAAGGACTACCTTCTTTTATAAATTTTTTTCAATTTCTTAAATCAATTGTAATTGATTTATAAGGTTGTTTGTGATTGAGATAATTTAAGTTTGGAACATATCATTTAGTGGCCAAAGGAATTGTGTATGCCGTGAAGCAATTGAAAGTTTATTGCTTTAATATTCAGGTAAATTGTAAACTAAAAAAAATGATTTTAAGTATATTATAAGACGAAACGATCTCGTATAAAATTTGATGGACTTATCCACTTTTTTTTAAAATGGTTTTATTTTGAAAAAAAAAGTGCATTTAAAATATTTTTTTTTATTCATGCAGGCTGGCAGGGCGTTCTGGGATGGTTAGTTGACATAGCTTTTTTTTTAATTTTTCTTTTGCGTTAAAAAAAGCTGTTTAATGAGGCGGTAGGTAAAAAAAGAAGGGAATAAAAAATTTTTTTTTCCACAAATTCTTTTGATATTCGCTGTCCTTCTGAAAGAAATTTTTCTTGATTTTTATAAAGAAATTACTGGAATCAGTAGGAATTTTTAATACAATATATAAATCGCTTAAGGAATAATGGATAAAGTTTTTGATAAGGTATGGGCTAACTGTTTAGAGATAATCAAAGACATTGTAGAATGGCAGCATTATAAGACATGGTTTGAGCCAATCAGGCCTGTCGCATTAACAGAAAAGGTTTTAACGATACAGGTTCCGAGTCAGTTCTTTTTTGAATACCTTGAAGAGCATTATATTAGTTTATTAGCCAAAACATTAAAAAGAGAATTGGGTAAAGATGCCCGTTTGGAGTATCGGATAATGGTGGATAGTGGTAATAGCAAAAATAAGCCACTCACTATGGACGTTCCAGGGCATGGTTTTAAATCATATTCAAATAATGAAATGGACTTTCCTTTGGTCATAAACAATCCCGTTAAAAATCCTTTTGTGATTCCAGGTCTCAAGAAGATGCAAATTGATCCGCAATTAAATCATGCGTACACATTTGATAGTTTTACAGAGGGAGACTGTAACAGGGTAGCAAGACGAGCAGGAAAAACTGTCGCGGAAAAGCCAGGTACCACTTCATTTAATCCATTGGTAATTTATGGCGGTGTTGGATTAGGTAAAACGCATCTTGCCCAGGCCATTGGCAACGAAGTAAAAAGGATTCACAACAACAAAGTTGTTCTGTACGTGAGTTCAGAAAAATTCATCAACCAGTTTATTGATCACGGTCGTAATGGGGCCATTAATGATTTTATACATTTTTATCAATTGATAGATGTGCTGATCATTGATGATGTGCAATTTTTTAACCGGGCCGAAAAATCACAGGATGCTTTTTTCTCTATATTCAATCATCTGCACCAAAGTGGTAAGCAATTGATACTTACCAGTGATAAACCACCTAAAGATTTGGAAGGAGTTCAGGAGCGTTTGTTAAGCCGATTCAGGTGGGGACTAAGCGCAGATCTGCAGGTGCCTGATTACGAAACAAAGATTGAAATTTTGGAAAAGAAGATGAAGAATGACGGACTTGAAATGCCCAAAGAAGTAGTTAAGTATATAGCTTATAATATTAACAGCAATGTGCGGGAATTGGAGGGAGCATTGATATCATTGTTGGCACAATCTTCGCTAAACAAGAGGGAAATTGACCTTGAGTTGGCAAAAAAAGTACTAAGAAATTTTGTAAAATCTTCCAGTAAGGAGATCACCATAGACGCCATTCAAAAAATGGTATGTGACTATTATGATGTTCCTTATGATAAGTTGCTTCAAAAAACACGCAAACGTGAAATTGTTCAGGCCCGGCAGATTACTATGTTTTTATCTAAAGCATTCACCAAAAATTCACTCAAAACCATTGGTGAACATTTTGGCGGACGGGATCACACAACGGTGATTCATAGTTGCCAAACAGTAAAAGATCTGATGGATACTGACACAATATTTAAAGAGAGTGTAATGGAGTTGCAACAAAAAGTTCAGTTAGCAGCAATGTAAAAAATGATCCACAATAATCTGTATCCAAATTCATACTTGAATTTGGATTTTTTATTTTCGGACATCAACAATGCTTTTATTATTGTATTGAATAGTAATCGTTCATAGATTGTATGTGGCTGAATAGAGCTTACAATAAAATAAATTATTTCCTATCATGCACGATTAGCCTGCGTTTAAAAAATAGTTTGCAATATTTATCATTTAGTTTTGGGGATTCGGTTGTCGAATTGTATTTTTGCACCCCCGAAATAAAGTAGGGCAGGTAGGAGAGATGCCTGAGTGGCCGAAAGGAACGGTTTGCTAAATCGTCGTACGGGTAACACTGTACCGTGGGTTCGAATCCCACTCTCTCCGCAAAGAAATTGTTTGAGAAGTAAAGAGAAGATACTGTTCCGCCAGTCGGGGGATCGTATGCCACTCTCTCCGCAAAAGATCTTATACATTTATAAACCATTCCCAATTCATGGTGTCGC
>JBGSMI010000200.1:0-4664 GCA_041740215.1 Ferruginibacter sp. | reverse complement strand
GTTTCCATTAAAGTTACCAGCGGATTGGATTGGTTTAATACCGACCTGGAAGTGCGCTATGGCAAACAGAAAGCGAGTCTGTGCCAGTTGCACAAATCGCTGAAGAACCGCAGCAAATATGTAACGCTGGATGATGGCACGCTGGGCATGTTGCCGGCGGAATGGATTACAAAACTGGCAGCGTATTTTGAAGCAGGTGAACTGGTGGAAGAAGAACTGCGGATACCGAAAATCAATTTTTCTGCCGTGCAACTGTTGTACGAAAAAGAAATGCTGAGCGATGAAGTGCAACAGCAAATTGAAACCTACAGCAGCAAACTGGCCGGCTTCGAAAGTATTGAAACCGTGCCGTCGCCGGAAGGCTTACAAGCCGAATTGCGGCATTACCAGCAACAGGGTTTAAACTGGCTCAACTTCCTGGATGATTTTGGTTTTGGTGGTTGCCTGGCCGATGATATGGGGCTTGGTAAAACCATCCAGGTGATTGCCTTTATATTATTGCTGCGTAAAAAGCATGGTCCACAAACGCAACTGGTGGTAGTGCCCACCTCACTGATTTTTAACTGGCAGGAGGAACTGGAAAAGTTTGCACCGTCGCTGAAAATACTTACGATACACGGCGTTAACCGGGTGCGGAACAATCATTATTTTCATGAATACGATGTGGTGCTGACGAGCTATGGCATGCTGCTGTCGAATATTCATTTTATGAAAACCTTTCGCTTTGGTTATATTTTCCTGGATGAATCGCAGGCCATTAAAAACCCCGATTCGCAGCGGTACAAGGCCTGCAGGTTGCTGCAATCGAAAAACAAAATTGTACTAACTGGCACACCCATTGAGAACAATAGTTTTGATCTGTATGGGCAGTTGAGCTTTGCCTGTCCGGGCCTGTTGGGCAACCAGCAATATTTTAAAGACATCTATTCTCTGCCCATTGATAAGTTTGGTGATACCAAACGTGCCATCGAATTGCAGCAAAAAGTAAATGCGTTTATCTTGCGCCGCACCAAAAAGCAGGTGGCTACCGAGTTGCCGGAGAAAACCGAAATGGTGATCTACTGCGAAATGGGCGTGGAGCAACGCAAAGTTTATGATGCCTACGAGAAGGAATTTAAAAACTACCTACTGGGCAAACCGGAGGAGGATCTGCGCCGGGATAGTATGAACATCTTACAGGGCCTTACCAAAATGCGGCAGATCTGCAACTCGCCTGCCTTGCTTAAAGATGATGCATTTTATGGCGATGCGGCTGCAAAAATTGATGTGCTGGTTGAACAGATTGAAAGCAAACACCAGCATCATAAAATACTGGTGTTTTCCCAATTTGTGGGTATGTTGGATTTGATTAAAAAAGAACTGTCGGCCAAATACATTCCTTACGAATACCTGACCGGGCAAACAAAGAACCGGGCGGCGGCCGTAAATAATTTTCAAACCAATGATGATATCAGGGTGTTCCTGATCAGCCTGAAAGCAGGCGGCACCGGGCTTAATTTAACCGAGGCAGATTATGTTTATTTAGTTGATCCCTGGTGGAACCCGGCAGTAGAAAACCAGGCCATCGACCGATGTTACCGCATCGGACAAGAAAAACATGTGGTGGCAGTAAGATTGATTTGTCCGGATACGGTGGAAGAAAAAATAATGAAATTGCAGGCCGCCAAAAAGGAGCTGGTGAGCGATTTAATCAAGCCCGATGTGGGGGTGTTGAAAAATTTGGGGAAGCAGGAGTTGTTGGAGTTGGTAACACAACCAGCCACCCCCATCCCCTAAAGGGGAGTTATACCACGAGTATACTGAGTAGGGACATTATTTAAATTTCTGCTATACAGTTTACTATTTGCAGAAATCCCCTTCAGGGGAAAGGGGTGAACTGCCCTATTAAGGTTTCGGCGATAAAACATACTGTTCGCAGAACTCCCCTTTAGGGGATGGGGGTGGACTACCCTCTATTAAGATTTCGGCTTTACAAAATACTATTCGCAGAACTCCCCTTTAGGGGATGGGGGTGAATTCCCCAGGGGATGGGGGTGGATGGGGCTTCCCGTACTTTTCCCGTACTTTTGTTTTAAACCATACAAGCAGGTAAAATGAATTCTACAACGGCAGCATTAACAGCATTATTTGACAGGATCCCGAGGCGACATACGCTGGAAAATGTACAGGAGATCAATAATATTGTGGCGGAATATGAAGACACACTGGTAAGCATTGAAGCGGTGAATGCGTATTATGAAAAAGCGATTCCGGGTTACTTTGATGAACTGGATATGATAAGGACCAGTATCAAAAAATCAACCGATAATAAAGCCTCCAAAAAAAATAAGGATCAATATTTTGATGAAGCATCCGGTGCCTTAAAAGATACGATACAGGCAGTGATTGAGTTGTACGGCGATGGGAATAAGACGGCTTAAAAGCGGCATCATTTAGAGATAATCTGCTGCTGCTTTACCTCGTTACAAACCGGTAGCCCACCCCTTTAATGGTAATTATTTCCAGCGATGGATCACCTTTCAGATAGCTGCGCATTTTTGTAATGTACACATCCAGATTGCGGCTGTTAAAGAAAGAATCATTTCCCCACAACAGGTTCAGGATATCCCTGCGGTCAATTATTTTCTCCCGGTTTTCATACAATAGTTTTAGTAGTTCACTTTCACGAAAAGAGAGTTTGCGTTCTTCGTTGTCGATACTCAGCACTTGCCGGTTCAGTTGAAAATTGTATTTACCAATGCTCGCTGAACCATCACTTGTTGGTTGTGCTGCAGCTAAATTATTCCGCAACAGGTGTTGAATGCGAACAATCAATTCTTCCATGCTAAATGGCTTTCGGATATAATCATTGGCGCCTACTGAAAAGCCTTTTACCACATCTTCGGTTTGTGTTTTGGCGCTTAAAAAAATAATGGGGATCGCTGAATCTAAGGCCCTGATTTCGTTGGCTAATTCAAAACCATCTTTATTGGGCAACATGATATCCAATACGCAGATGTCGGGATTAAATTGTTGAAACAAATCCGTTGCTTTTGCACCAACACTTTCCATCATCACTTCATAGTCGCGGCTTTCCAGGCTTTCCTTTACAATTTTGCCCAGGAACAACTCATCTTCTACATACAATATTTTTGTTTTAGGCATGGGTATTTTTTAAATCAATTGGTAGTGGTTTCTTTTGGAAGTGTGATGGTAAAACTTGTGCCATTGCCCGGCTGGCTATCCATCGCAATGGTGCCACGGTGTTTTTGAATTACCTGTGCTACATAACTTAAACCAAGACCGTAGCCTTTTGCATTGTGGGTATCACCATGAGGTATTCGAAAAAATTTGTCAAATACTTTATCCTTGTATTCGGCTGCAATGCCAATGCCATTGTCTGCAATGGTGAATATCACGGAATCGCCTTGCTCTTTTAATGCCAACCGGATAGCGGGAGCTTCCTTACTATATTTAAGTGCGTTGTCTACCAGGTTAAAAATTACGCTTAGCAAATGCATCCGGTCGCCGGTTACAGTTACGGCTCCTTCATGACTAAACTGCACGATGGCATGGTGTTTTTCTAATTGCAGTTTTAAGGAGGACACCACTTCCTCAACCAGTTTTTCAAGATTGACAGATTCGTACTTTAGTTCTACTTCCTTGTTTTCAAACATGGATAGTTTCAGCACTTTGTCAACCAGCAGGCTCAGCCGGTGCAACTCGTTTTGAGAAATATCAAGGTACGCTTTGGTACGTTGGGGATCATCGATGGCATTGAAATTTTTTAATGCTTCGATGGCTACACCAACGGTCGCAATAGGTGTTTTTAATTCATGCGTAATATTGCTGATGAATTCATTTTTTTCTTCAGCCAACTTCCTTTGCCGTCGCAGGTTTCTATACAATACCACAAATGCCAACAAGGTAATACCGAGTAATAAAATAGAAAAGAATATGGGTTGAATGATCTGCCGTATTAGAAAAGGGAATGTGTTTCCAATGTTTAACTGGTACCTCACCGGGTGGCTGAAGCCAACCATTACTTGATTGCGCAAGGGCTTTTTTGATGCATCCACGCTATCGGTTTTTGTAATGAAAAATGGGATAGTAAGCTTTTCTTTTAGTAAGGCATTTGTAAAGGCAGAATCAATTTCTGTTTGCCTTATCGGCTCCTGTAATGCGTCAACGCCGGAGAGGAGTTTAAAGATCTGGCTACCGGCAATGGCAGGTCCATTAGTAGCGCTTTCAAACCTTGTAAAAGTTTTACCCGATCCGGTATCTTTCTGTTTTAAAGTGAAGGAAATGGAGCGGCCAGAATCAATTTTTTCAGGGGAAGAATCTGATAGTTTGTTTCGGATCACATTGATCGACGTAATTAATTCTGCCTTTGGCAGGTAACCGTCTTCTATCGCCCCATCGGCTGCATTGATCACAATCTTCATGCTCTTATTGTTGCTGTCTTTTCCATTCAGATTCAGACCATCCAATTTTAATTTAGACACCTGCAATTGCATAACGGTTTCCCGGAAAAAAGCTTCTGATTTTATCACAAGTGATTTTTTTTCACGGCTATAATTTTGTACCAGCCAGTACAACTGAAACGCCGTGATGCATGCAATGGCAAGTAGCATTAATATTGGATCCGGTATCATTTTTTTTCGTTTCATTGCGCAACAAATTTA
>JBGSMI010000161.1:0-8216 GCA_041740215.1 Ferruginibacter sp. | reverse complement strand
ACAACCAATTATCATCATCGCATAAAATTATATATTTAAAATTGGCAGTATCAATACCCTGCTGCCTAGCAAAAGTTAGCCCGGGTTTTGGTTGCTTTACTATGTGTAATGGAAAGGGAGTACTAAACGAATTCCAGCACTCAACAGCCGCTTCTACCGTATCATCAAGACAATTATTATCAACCAATACAATTTCATAGAAAAATTCAGGATGAATTATTTGCTCAGCAAGATGCTTGAGAGTATCTCTAATTCTTTTTGAACTATTGTGGCAACAAATGATTACTGAGATACCTTTCATGTAATGCTAAAAATAAAAATTTGATTACTTTAAAAAGGATTTGTTAATACCAATTGTTAACTCCCCTGTATTAAAATAAAAATAGTGATTCGTCAAAAGTGATTCATAAATAATTTTTCTTATATCTAATTCATCATGTATTTCTATGGCGATACATTTCACTTTATTTAAAAATTCAGCTGCATATTCAGTATTTTCAAATAATACTTTCTCTGCTCCTTCAATATCGATTTTTAAAATATCAATATTATTTCCATTATTTTCTATCAATTTACTAAGTGAAAAAACTGGAATATTATTAATTTTATCTTTAGATTCTTCAAGGCTTACCGACCATTCTTCGCCATCACCAAAATCTCTATTGATAGAAAGTTTGGTATCAATATTCCAAATCCCTCCCTTTATAATTTGATAATCCTTTAAAAACGCTGACTTGAAGTTTAGTTCAATCATTTTTACATTATCCTCAAAAGGCTCGATAATAGTTATTGAAGCGCCAGGGAAGCACTTTTTAAAATATATGCTGGTTAAACCTATATTTCCACCACAATCAAAAATATGGTTAGGTACTGCTTTAAACATTTGACCATAAATTTCAACTACACTTTTATATTCCTCTTGTATAATTATTTGATTAAAAACATTCGTATCACTACTATAAGGCCTTAATTGGACACTCCCGTTATTAGCAGGGTCCATTTTCTTGATAATGAATTTACGATCATCTGAATTAGGTACGGTGCTTTCTAAAAGCAATAAAGCATCATAAATCCTCCGCAACCGGATATTTTTATTTTTCTTTCTTTGCTGCAAAAATGGTAAAAGCTTTAATTTCAGTTGTATTTTATAAAACACATAAAACACCATATTCGTAAAGCCACACTCTTTTAAAATAAATAAAAATTCTTTCATTGAAAAATAAAGATGTAATTATGAAACCTAAGTAAGAGCATTTCAGTTTACAATTATGTTGACTAGTTTTCTGACTAAACTCCTTTTGATAAATTGTGCTTCATTTTTAATGGTAACATATTTTCTTTTCCCAGAGCTTGAAAATTCAGATTCTAATATCTGAGGGATTTTATTGAAAATATGATACTCATCTAAATATTTTCTCTTCTCAATAGATAATAATGGATTGATGGTTTGATAGGTATCTGCTTCTATCAGTTTCTCAATTTTCAATATTGAATTTTTATAATCATAAGGATTGATTAATAAAAAGGAATCAGGATTAAAATAATCAGCTATATCCGGACAACCATAATATATAGGCATTGTATGTGACAGATAGCAGTCTGTAATTTTTTCTGTAAAATATCCTGGTATAGCAGAATTTTCAATTGCAACAGAATATTTATAAGGAGCCAATGCATCAAACTTATCATCAATCGGATTAAACCCTCGTCCGAAAATATCCAGTTTGTCTTTAAAGTGTCCAATCAATTTGTTTACAAAAGCAAACCTAAGTTTATGCCCCGGCAACCATGTTTGATCTGAACACACAACAGAAACATCCTTTGATTTTTGAATAATATTATCCGAGATAAGAAAGTCAAAATCTCTGTTTATTAACCAGGTATTTAATTCATGGATGCATGGAATTACATGCTTATGCTCAACGTCTTTCCTGCTAGTAATAATTGAGGCAAACTGATCGAGAAAATATTTGTTGAAAAGCCTTTCCTTATGCACCTCATCAGTTATGTAGATAATATTTTGTGGAGGACATAACACCTTTTCAACATCTTTTTTTATTCCACCCCAAATAATCCAGAAATCGCAAACCAAACAAGATTCTGAAAAATCATATTTGTAATTTTTATTGCTATTGTATTTACTGATACGGGTATTAAAATCTATGTTGCTCCATGGAGTAGAAAATTTAATAATAAACATGTAATTTCTATTATGATCTTTTTAGCTTGTTCCTTTTAAAAAATCCAAAATTTTTTTTATTTAAATAAACCTCATCGGCATCCAGTGTTGCAACCTTCTCAAATCCTTTAGTGCTTAAATAATTATTAAAATCGGGTATTTTAAAATTATTCTCAACAGTAATGGCTTTAACATGTATTTTGTCAAAATCAATCGCTTTTAGAATTTCCAGTTCATTTCCTTCTGTATCAATACTAATAAAATCAATAGAATGATAGTTGTATTTTTCAAGTATCCTATTCACGTCAAAGCATTGCACTTTCACTTCTTCAATACCTCCACCGTGCAAATGAACAGTATCTGCTACTCGTCGTAAATGTCGATCATCATATTTGGATTTTAAGCCACTCAACATTTCACCATAACCGGAAACAGAAAGGAAATAATCCATTTTGTCTTCTCCTGCGGCGCAAGCATTTATATTAATGGAAGTTCTACATTTTTCCAGTTTTTCAAATGCGGTTTTTAGTGGTTCAAAGCAGATACCTTTCCATCCTAGCACTTTCTCAAAAAAGTACGAATTACTTAATGTGATACCATCATTTGCACCAATATCTAGAAAAGTGCCATTTTGTTTACCATTAAAAATTTTTTCATTTAAGAATTTATCTTGCCCACATTGACTGTAATACTCTAACATAAATGGAATTATTGTTTTCTTGTTTACTGCTATTGCTTAGCAATTAATTTTAGTTAACCAGTCCAATGATGGTTTTACAACACCCGGACTTTTTTCAGAGTAGATTTTATTGATGCCGTTTATATTATTAATATTAAATGGGAATTTTATTGTTTCATAAATAATCCATCTTAAATTATGTATGCCAATTGATAAACTCAAATGATACAATCCTTCATTTAATAAATTAGAAGGTATTTCCGCTTCTGAAAAATAAGTACCTTTTTTTATTGGTTTTATTTCATTTTCTCTTTCATCATGAAAAGATCGAAAAATTAAGGTTTCTGTATCAGTTTCCATCAAATCAAAACCAATGCGTAAACCCATCGCATCTCTCTTTACAACGTACTCTATAAAAATTTTAACTGGCTTATCTGAATGAAATTCAAATCCATTCGTATACGCTTGTTCTACACTAAATTTTAATAATTCAAATGTTTCATCTACTGGCAATTTTTTAATTGAAACATCAATATCTAAATGATTCAAACTTTCAACATTTTGATGTAAATACCTTTTTATACCCTCTTGTGCAGAGCCTATAAATCCGGTCATCCCCTTTTCTAACAATAATACTTTTTTACATAGACTATTTATTGCAATCATATTATGGCTCACAAACAACACCGTTCTCCCTTCACCCTTACTCACCTCCCCCATCTTTCCCAAACATTTCTTTTGAAACTCTGCATCCCCTACAGCAAGCACTTCATCCACAATTAAAATTTCAGAATCCAGGTGTGCAGCCACGGCAAAAGCCAGCCGTACATACATACCGCTGCTGTAACGTTTTACGGGTGTGTCAATATATCTTTCTACCCCACTAAAATCAATGATCTGTTCCAGTTTTCTGTCTATCTCCTTTTTCCGCATGCCAAGTATGGCGCCGTTAAGGTAGATATTTTCTCTACCGGTTAATTCGGGGTGAAAGCCGGTGCCAACTTCCAAAAGGCTTGCAATGCGCCCTTTTGCTTTGATGGTGCCAGTGGTTGGTGAAGTAACCCTGCTTAGTAGTTTAAGTAAGGTACTTTTACCAGCTCCGTTTCGTCCGATAATTCCTACCGCATCCCCCTGCTCAATTTCCAGATTAATATCTTTTAAACTCCATACAATATTGCTGTCGCTTTTGGTAGTGCGGTCATTTACTTCTCCAATTTTTAAAAAGGGATCTTCCTTGCCCCGTATATTGGCCCACCATCGCTCGAGGTCACGGGAAATGGTGCCGGTGCCAATATTGCCGAGTTGGTATGCTTTGGAAAGGTTTTCTATTTTTATGGCAATGGACATGTTGTTGCGTTATAGTCTTCTGTGGGGACACCGACCACGGAAATAGGATACCCACCATACAAACAAAATTGGTTACAAAGTTTGTAAATACGCAATTGATAATTTATGCAATTCCTTACTTTTCACAATCATCAAAGCCGCAATTTCATTGGATATTTCAGCATCTAAATCATAATCGGCTTCCTGCCTTAAATCAAATGCGATTTTTATGTGCGCTGCCATATCATTTGAAAACAACCCTGTTCTTATAAACAATTCTGAAAATTTTGCTCTTGTACCCTGGTGTGTTTTTGCAAATACATTTTGTGTTAGCAATAAGGCTGTCATACAATAATAACAGGCATAATAAATTCTGTTTATAGCGGCTAAAGTTGAAATTACCTTTCAAGTCATGTTCTGCTGTTTCGATTGCATCCAATGCTTTGGCGACTGCTTTTAAGGATTCCTCCATTGGGTTGTTATTCATATAACAATTCCTTCTTTGCGGATATCCTGGTAAACGCCCTGCATGGCGGCCTGCTTCTTCTGCCATGATACGGGTAGTGTTGAAAGCATTAACCCGTATTTTAACTCAAGCTTAAGTGATAAGGGGGTTATTTTTAAAATTTCTACAGCAGGATGTACATCCGGATTGCTGAGTACAACTGCAAAATCTACATCCGATTCTGTATTAAAATCTCCACGTGCGTAAGACCCAAATAAAATCAGCTCAACCAATTGTTTACCATACAATTTTTGCAATTGTAATTTATATTCTTTAGCAACCTGCTGCACAATTGGAATCATTGCTTTAAAATTTTGAATAAAAGTAGCAAATTTTGTAGAATGAAAGCCCCGATAACAAATGGTAAGTTCCGATGTAAGCGGAAGAGGATTTTACCAAAGAGGAAAAGGAGGTTGAACACAAAGGGAAAGGAGGCAAAAAAGATATATTAAAAATAAAAACACCCCCCGAACCCACATGGCACATCCCGATTATTTTGGGAAGGGAGAACGAAATCCATTTCCAGTTAATATACAATTCCAGATATAAAATTTAAATAGTGTTCAGTAGGAACAGTTTCTATCCTTTTACAAAGCAAATACAAACATTTCGCTTTCTGCCTGTGCTTTTGATATTCTATAATGTTCTTTCTTTAATCCTTCCAGATGAAACTGGGTTGCTTCAAAGATGTTTTTTCTATTACCATTTTTGATTTTCCTGTAGCAATTACACGGGGTAAATCCGGTACATAGGCTGAAAATCCTGTTTTTGTTTTTTCGTAAACTACCAGATATTTTCTCATTTTTTCTCTATTTGTGCTTGTTTGAAAATGCTATTTAAAGTACCTGCTGCAAGTTCATCACTTAATTTATGTGCTGCTATTGTAACCAATCCTTTTTTCTCAAAGGCTTATACTACCTCTAACTGCCTTTCTGCCTTCCAAGATACCATCCGTCAATTTCAATCAGCTTTATTGCATCTTTAGCTTTCATACTACAATGAAAACATTTTTATAAAGTTTAGAACTCAATATAGCCGCAATATTGCAAATACTGCTTTTATTTTTACGGTGTACAGTTTGCAATAGTGGTAAGTTATTTTACACCACAAAGAAGTCAATTGCTCCAAACGGATTTTTTACCACGGAGGTAAAAGAGGTTGATCACAGATGGGATGGAGAGGAGAAAGATAGTAATGTGAAAAGATGCTAACAATTGACCCATTTATTTTAATAGTGTTTGGTGGAAACACCGACCAATGCAACCAATGATTTACCAGAATGGTTTCCTAAACCGTATCAATAAAATTCCGCTCTACTTTATTAAAAATCAATATGCCGACAATGGCAATACAGATGGTTACTAAGCCACTTATAACCAATGCCGCCCAACTGAAAGTTCCTTGTCCTAAAAATCCAAAGCGAAAGGTTTCAATGATAGAGGTCATTGGGTTTAGTGAAAATAGCCACTCGTAGGTTGGATATTTTTTAATGGCTTCCGATAAAGGATACACAACCGTGGTGGTGTACATCAATAACTGAATGCCAAAAGTTACCAGGAACACTAAATCACGATACTTGGTAGTGAGGGCAGAAATGATCATGCCGGCACCAAGCCCCAACAAAGCCATTTGCAATACCAATAAAGGAAATAGCAATGCATGGGCATTGAAATGAAAATTAGTTCCTTTGGTGGCATAATATCCCATCATTATTACAAACAACAACATCTGCACTCCAAAGCGAATTAAATTGGAAATTACAATGCTCAACGGCATTATCAGCCTGGGAAAATATACTTTACCAAAAACGCCGGCATTATCACGAAATACAGTAGATGTTTTGGTAAGGCATTCAGAGAAATAATTCCACGTGGTGATACCTGCCATGTAAAATAAAGGTGCCGGTAGCCCTTCGGTAGAAATGCCTGCCAGGTTACCAAAAATAAACGTGTAAATTATGGTGGTAAAAAGCGGTTGTATAAAAAACCATAATGGCCCAAGAATGGTTTGCTTGTAAAAAGAAACAAAATCACGACGTACCAACAATACCAGCAGGTCGCGGTAATGCCAAACCTCTTTTAAATTTAAATTAAGTATAGCAGCTCGTGGCCGAATCACAAGATCCCAGTCGTCTATTTCGTCCGGCTGATTTGTTGATGGTTGAGTTAATTCCACTGAACGTTTATATCTGGTAGCTGATTTATTTAACTAGTGGATCTTTTTTTCCACAAAACTTTTAAAAAAAATACTCCCCTTTAATTACGAATCCTAAATACATGCGAAGGCTGTTGCCCGTCTTTTTAATCAGTGCTGTTGATTGCCCCGAAATACCGTTCTATTTTCAAAGGCTCTCCGGGTAAGTTCGCTGTTGTGTTTTGGGAATTGTGTTGTTGCATTTTGCTAAGTGATTGCCAAACCTTCGGGGCTAAAAAAAAGACAGCTTAGTTCAATCATGGTACACATCCTGATGTTTTGATGGTCACCTGTTACCGGATAAATAATAAACAACCAGCTATGTTCCAGCCTCGGTGGATGCTGGCTGAACAAGTGCCAACTATTTCGGGTGGGATGGCGGTAAAATAAATCCCTTCTTTACCCGCTGGTTATTAAGCTCCTCCGGGGCTTTGTTCCTGTGCGATACGTTTCGCAAAAAACTTTGCAATAACAGGTTCCTGTTTTTTCGGGAGCGAAAAGAAGCTTCCCTAAAACCCTAATGCTTTCCCTAAATTTTCCTTATATACCGGGTAGCTAAATTTTGCCATGAGTGCTTTCCTGTCAGGAAGAAAACGATCTGTATTGTTGATCACTTTTTGAATGGCCTCAACAATTTCATGGATAGAATCAGGGTCAACCGGTATGCCGAGTTCACCGTTATCCAAAGCATCCACCGAGCCATCTTTATTGCCGCCAATAACGGGTTTGCCATAATACATAGCCTCAATGAATACGATACCAAAGCCTTCTTTCTTACTGGGCATCACATAACAATCTGCTATGCTGTAATGTGCCGCCAGCTCTGCATCCGGAATATACCCGGCAAAAATCACCTGCTGCTGAAGTGCCAGTTCAGCTACCAGTTTATCTAACCGCTGCTTTTCCTTTGCGTCGTATTTTCCTGCAACCAGGTATCTTAGTCCGGGATTGGTTTCCTTTAATATTTTAACTGCATACAACACATGGTCATACCCTTTGTATTGCTCCCGGGAAGCGAGCCTCGTGATGGTCAACAACACAAAATGATCGGGTGCAAGCCCATACCGCTTTAATAAATCCGGGCTTTTACCTGTTTGCAGGGGTGGGTCTAAAAAGGGATCGAGGCAATTATTAAGTACGGTTATTTTAGTTGCCGGCACTTTATGAACTTCGATTAGTTTTTGTTTGGTGAACTGGCTGACAGCCAATATACGGTCGCATTTGCTCAATAGATATTTTTTTCCCGGTGAAAAGCGATTCCAAACCTCGATGCCATGCGCTATTAAATGAAGCCTTGTGCCGGGAACAATTAATTTGATCATTACACCGGGCAA
>JBGSMI010000109.1:0-15518 GCA_041740215.1 Ferruginibacter sp. | reverse complement strand
AATTACCAGGCCATCAATGGCTCTTCCTATGCAGGAAGTCTGGCTCCTTCCAGCAATCCTGCCGCAATTGTGCATGTACCTTATGCCTGGGACATTACTCCATTTTCGGTTCAGGTAAAGCAAAGCACCAATGCCTATAGCATCAAAAATCTTTCCCTGCTTTCATCGCCCAACAATGCCGAAATTTTATCGGATAACGGAAATAAAAAAAGATTTCAATTCGCTAACCAGGATATTCGTTTATTAAACACAAGAATCAGCCTGAATTCAAAAGCAGCCATCGCATTTGGTGCTACCATCCGCAATTATATTTATGCCACTACCAGCCGGGCAAATTTTCAGGATACGATTTTTAGCATGGCTGATTTTATGAAAATAAATACGGCCAATCTTCCATTATCTGCTGAAGCAATTGGGAGCACCTGGGCTGAGTTATACGCAACTTACGCTCAAACAATTATCGACGATGGAGACAGGCTTTTGAATGCCGGTGCCACACTCAAGTTGAATCGTGCACTTGCTGGTGGGTATGGAATTGCGCAGGGATTGAGTTACACACCAACTATTTTATCGGGCATACCTGCTTACCTGGTTGCGAAGGGCAGCATGCAATATGGGTATTCATCGAATATCGATGCGATCAACAGCAATAATTCAAGCGAAGCAAACCGAAAGGCATTTATTGAAAACACCACAACCGGAATTAGCATTGATATGGGGCTGGAATACGTTCGGTTATCCGAAGAGGATAAAGAGGAAGGCGGTGATTTTGCATACGAAACCAAGATAGGTATTTCAATGATGGATATCGGGAGAAACAATTTTAAACACGGGAGCAGGAGCAGCTCTTTTTCTGGGCTAAAAACCGGTATTACCGACACTGTACTTGAAAATAAATTTTCGGTGGTTGAGTCTTTTGATCAAATCAATGACAGTCTCGCAACAATAGCTGCTTCATTTGGTAGATTAACCGGTGAGTTTAATATTTATCAGCCAACCCGTATGGTGATTAATATTGATCAGCACATCCTTCATAATGTTTTTTTAAATATGGAATTAACGATACCGGTTATACCATTGGTACGTAAAACTTTAAGATATATCAGGGATATGAATTTGCTGGCAGTTACTCCCAGATGGGAACTAAAATCGGTAGGGGCTTATATGCCAATATTGGTAAATACCAGAGGGCAGGTATGGATTGGTGGGGCATTTAAAGCCGGCCCCGTATTGATAGGTACGCATAATTTAAGCAATATTTTTGGTAAAAATAAAATGCAGGCTGGTGGTTTTTATTTGGCGCTTACTATCCGGCCGGGAAAGAAATATGATCGTCAGGCACATTATCCTAAGAACAGACTTTCAGATAAGCGTAATCAAAGTTATGAATGTCCAAAATTTTAGTCTATTGGTGCTAAACGAGAAGACGGAATAATTAAACTCAATAGTTTTTAAAATACTCATAAAAAATGCTCCCTTTATTTTGAAACAGCTTAAAGATATTTGATCTTATAAACGAAAAGTGAAGGCAGTTGGAAAGGCAACCGCTCAAGAAGCTGAGGAGTTAAAATTTTATGATGCTAATGATCTGAAAAGTAGAAAAATTTAAGAGAAAATTTCATTTTAAATTTATGTTTAAAAAGTGTCTGGCGAAAAAAGTTATTTATGTTAAATTTAATGCTCCGATTTGTTATAAAAAATTACAATAAAATATCATGCAACTGGATAAAGTATTCACCAACAATGACAAATGGATAACAGAGAAACTAAGCATGGATCCACAATATTTTGAAAAATTATCCGCAGGTCAAAGTCCTGAAATCTTATATATCGGCTGTTCTGATAGCAGGGTTTCTGCCGAAGAGCTGATGGGGATAAAGCCGGGAGAAGCCTTTGTACATCGTAATATCGCCAATATGGTAATCAGCATCGATCTAAACATGATGTCGGTATTGAATTATGCAGTGCGTCACTTGAAAGTAAATCAAATTGTTGTATGTGGTCACTATTTTTGTGGTGGTGTAAAAGCTGCCATGCAGGCCCAGGATATGGGCATATTAAATCCATGGCTTAGAAATATTCGGGATGTATTTCGCATTCATAAAACAGAACTGAATGCCATCGTTGATGAAAATGACCGTTACAACCGGCTGGTTGAATTAAATGTGCAGGAGCAATGTATCAATCTTATAAAAACTGCTGCAGTACAAAGTGCCTTTAAAGAACGGGGACTAAAGGTGCATGGTTGGGTGTTTGATATGAAAACAGGCCGGCTGATTGATCTTAAAATTGATTTTGAAAAAGAGCTGTCCGGCATAATGGAGATTTATAATCTTGGTGAAATGTAATTTCAAAAATAGGAATTCTTTTTATTCTCAATCGGGTAAAGTGATAGCTTTTTTGACAGCTACCAATTAGATTAATTTTTATTCTTTTACAGGTTTCTTTACTACCAGAAACATGCTGTCGTATTTACTTATATTCACTAGATTAAAAAATCGAATGATAAAAAAATTAACTGCTGTGATTAGTTGTTGTTTACTGATGGCTTTCACCAAGGGTCAAACAAACTATAGTAATTTCACCCAGCAATCTGCCCGACTTAATTCCCTCAGTAAAAACTATCCGCAATTGGTAAAACTAAAATCTATTTCAAAAACTGTTGGTGGCAAAGATATCTGGATATTGAGCATTGGTAGCGGTAATACTGAGGCAAAACCCGGTATCGCAGTCGTTGGCGGGGTGGAAGGAAACCATCTATTGGGCACCGAACTGGCCATTGGCTTTGCAGAAAAATTACTGGAGGGAAGTAAAACAGGCGGTATAAAAAATGTGCTGAACAAAACAAGTTTCTACGTTTTTCCCAACATGAGTCCGGATGCGATGGAACAATATTTTGCACCATTGCAATACGAACGGCAAGGCAATGCATCGAAAACAGATGATGACCACGACGGGAAATTAAATGAAGACGGATTAGATGATCTGGATAAAAATGGTAAGATTACCTGGATGCGGATTGAGTCAACTGTGGGAGATTATAAAATCAATCCGGAAGACGAACGAAGCCTTGTAAAAGCAGATATTACAAAGGACGAAAAGGGAAATTATTTGCTCCTGTCTGAAGGTGTTGACAATGATAAAGATGGCCAATTGAACCAAAACTGTGAAGGTGGCGTATGGTTCTATAAAAACCTTTCATTCAGCCATCCATCTTTTTCACCAGGTGCCGGTGAATTCGCCGTTTCCGAAAATGAAACAAGGGCATGTACATTGATGGCAACATCCACTCCAACGAAGTGCAGGGTAGTGAATTTTCCCTATACACCGCCTGGTATTTAACAAAGAATTTCAACGATAATAATTTTATCAAAGCATTGCTGGCGGATAAGATTTTTTACATCGTACCCACCATTAATTCTGATGCAAGAGATAGCTTTTTTTAAAAAACGGAACAATGCCAGTTCTCCCCGTTCTGGTGTAATACCAATTGACAATAATTTGGACGGCCTGGTGGATGAAGATGGATACGATAACCTGGATGGAGATGGCAATATCTTGCAGATGCGACGTAAGAATCCGAATGGCAGATATAAGATAGACCCGACCAATCCGAACAGGATGATTGCAGTTGGGCCCGATGAAACAGGCGATTACGAAATGCCTGGACTGGAAGGAATTGACAATGACGGCGACGGACTGGTAAATGAAGATGGAACTGCCTTTGAATACGATCCCAACCGCAACTGGGGTTGGAACTGGCAACCCAATAATATCCAGAATGGGGCTTATAAATATCCTTTTCATTACCCGAAAACCGGGCCGTGATGAACTTTGTAATGAAGCATCCCAATATAGCTGCCGGACAATCTTTTCACAATGAAGGCGGTATGATTTTGCGTGGACCGGGTGCAGCAGAAGATTTGGTTACCTACAGTGCAGCCGATATTCAAGTGTATGATGTGTTGGGAAAAAAGGGCGAAGAAATAATTCCGGGCTACAAATACCTGGTGGTTTACAAAGACCTGTATTCCGTGTTTGGTGGTGAGCTGGATTGGTTTTATGGAGGCCGCGGTATCTACACTTTTTCCAACGAATTATGGACACCTTACCAAATGTTTAATTCAGATGCTACCCGTCAACAAAATGATGAAACTACCTTTAAGTTTGACCATTACCTGTTGTTTAAAGATGCGTTTGTAGAATGGCATGCTTACAATCATCCGCAATATGGTAAGATAGAAATTGGCGGATGTAAAAAGAATTTCATCCGTGTGCATCCTGGTTTTTTATTAGAGAGTGATGCACACCGCAACATGGCTTTTACGGTTTACCATGCTTACCATACACCAAAGCTGCAGATTGATTCCGTTATAGAAAAAAGTCTGGGCGATGGCTTAACAGAAGTAACAGCAGTAGTAAGCAACAAGCGTTTGATGCCAATTCATTCCAGTCAGGATCTTAAACATAAAATTGAGCGGGCCGATTTAATTTCGTTAACCGGAGCTAAGGTGATTGCCGGCATGACGGTAGACAATCGCAACCCTGTAGCAGCAACCGAACAAAAGAATGATCCGCAAACTATTGAAGTGGATAATGTACCAGGGCTGGGTGAAATTACCGTTAGGTGGATCATCCAGGGTAGTTCAAAATATACCATTACGGTGGATAGTCGAAAAGGTGGTGTGGTGGTCCGGTCAAAATAAAGGTGCCATCGCCAGTGATTTATATTTTTTTTGCATCATTATTTTGGGTAAAATGCAATTTATAATTGGAATCATTCAAACACAGGAAATAATTAATTAATCGTCTTCTGAACCTTTAGTGGCTGATGAAGAAAACAACGCTTGTATTATGAAAATAGCAATTTTTGGGGCCGGTATGGTCGGCCGTGCAATGGCCATTGATTTGGCAGTAAATTATGATGTAGTATCATTTGACCTGAGCAGGGAATCCCTGGATTTGCTTACCAGTAAGAACAAAACTATTAAAAAAGTTCAAACTGATTTAAGTGATTACAGTAACTACAGCACATTATTAAAGGGATTTGATTTTGTAGTTTGTGCAGTGCCGGGTTTTATGGGATACAAGGCTTTGGAAGCCATCATTCTTGCACAAAAAAATGTAGTGGATATTTCCTTTTTTCCGGAAGATGCATTGCAACTGGATGCATTGGCAAAAGCTAACAATGTAACAGCCATTGTAGATTGTGGTGTAGCTCCAGGGATGAGTAATTTTATTTTAGGCTATCACAATGATCGGATGAAAATTATCAACTTCGAATGCATGGTTGGTGGATTGCCTAAAAAAAGAACAAAACCTTTCGAATACAAAGCTCCTTTTTCGCCGATTGATGTATTGGAAGAATACACAAGACCGGCACGGTATGTTGAGAATGGTTGCATTGTAACTAAGCCTGCACTGAGCGATGCTGAATTGATTGATTTTGATAAAGTAGGAACGCTGGAATCTTTTAATACCGATGGCCTTCGGAGCATTTTATTTACCATGAGACATATCCCCAACATGAAGGAGAAAACCTTGCGCTACCCCGGACATATCGACCTGATGAAGGGATTGATTAAGGCAGGGTTTTTAAACACAGCTCCCATCAATTTCAGGGGTCAAAAAATTTCACCATTGGACTTTACCTCCTGTTTACTTTTTGACCAATGGAAGTTGGGTGCAAATGAAGCCGAGTTTACCCTGATGATCATAACGGTTAGCAGCGCCGATAAAACCATTCGCTACGAATTATATGATGAGTATGATGCGATAAGTGAAACCAGCAGTATGAGTCGCACCACTGGGTATACCTGTACTGCAGCGTTGAATTTGCTGGTAAATAATTTGTTTACGGCGAAAGGAGTTTTTCCACCGGAGCTTGTAGGTAAGGATGAAACCTGCTTTGATTTTATACTAAATTATTTGAAGGAAAGAAATGTGATTTATATAAAAACAGAAGAATGAAGCTCAATTTAAAATCGAATGAACAATGTATAAAAAAGTTGCCCGTTCCTGATTTTTATATGATCTGGTAACGACAATGTTGTTTTTTATTTTCACAAAACTCACGATCGGGAATAGTTGTCTATTGTTATAATTTGGTTACTTGTATCGGCTTCCTGGGATATTTGAACCAACTGACGGCAAAAAGATAAATTGGGTTATTAAATAGATAGGACTGAATTTGTTCGTTCGGTTTTCCCGCTGACTGGATTGATGATTTTTGGTGGATGGTGAAAAAATGCTGGCAGTAAAGGATACAAAGTGGAACTGTTCGCTTCCTAATCTTTCACTTTTTGAAGGATACAACACCGACAATTTTTGAAGGAACAGATAATATTACCGGTCGAATTATCAGGTGAATCAATGCACACAATAATAATAAAATCGAGCCGATTCCAGTTGGAAGCACACCGCCAAAAGTAAACGTCATCCCAATTACAAAACCAAGCAAACATTCAGACCGGTAAATTGGGAAAAATAAAGCGCATGGAAAAATTGCTAAAATCATGCAACCGGGCATATTTGTATTGCCGCTACTAAAGAATGCCGACAGCGCAATTCCGAATAACAAGGCGCCGAAAAATCTGTACAGTAAAGGTTTAAGATGGATGGGTGTTTCCCATTTTGGTTGTTGGTTTTATCAATGCGCTTTTGTATCCGATACAATAAAAACCAGGTTAAAACAGGAATTAAAAGACCGCCCCAGCAATGGGCAATATGCAATAGGCAAGCCTTGAGGTAAATGGCAAGAAGCAAAAGTTTAAAACTGCAAAGCAGGAACTCAGGAAGTGAAAATTGGGAATATGAAGTATAGGGCAAACTGGAAATGCAATCAGGCGTGCTTTTTATTCGTAGATAAAAGCGTTACTCCCTCAATTTGAAAAAAGCTTTTAGTACTTCCTACTTCTGCCTTATGCCTTCTGCCTTCTTATTCTTTTTTCTTAATTTTGTCGCTATGCTTAAGAATACAAAAGTCAATTTAACTGTTGAGAACCATGTCATTTACTCCAACTACTTAAGCAGGGAGGTAAAGATTGATTGTTACTATCCTGCGAATATGATTGCTCCTGAGGACATGAGTTTACTATTGATCAACGATGGACAGGATTTAGTGGCGATGAACTTTGAAGGTATTTTACAAAACCTATACGATCAAAATGAAATAACGCCGTTACTCTGCGTCGGCTTTCATTGTTCCGAAGACAGAAAGAATGAATATGGTACAGCAAAAATATTGGACTACAAAGGTCGCGGTGCAAAAGCTGCCCTTTACACACGCTTTATTTTTGAAGAAGCACTCCCATTTATCCGAAAAAATTACCCGGTAAAATCTTTTAAAGACAAGTCGTATGCCGGTTTTTCATTGGGTGGTTTAAGTGCCATGGATATAGTTTGGAACAATCCGCAGGAGTTTAAACTGGCAGGTGTTTTTAGCGGTTCATTTTGGTGGAGAGATAAGTGCCAGGATGATGTTGATTTTGATGAAACCATTCACAGGATCATGCACCGGCAGGTGAAAGAAGGCCAATATTATCCATGGTTAAAATTCTTTTTTGAAGTAGGCACGCAGGATGAAACAGCAGATAGAAATAACAACGGCATCATTGATGCCATTGATGATACCACCAGTTTGATTCAGGAGTTGAAATGTAAAGGCTATGGCAATGATGATATACGCTACCTTGAACTGCAGGATGGCAGACACGATGTACCCACATGGGCAAGATCGTTTCCGGATTTTTTAAAATGGGGATGGGGGAATAATTTGCTAATTTGATGATGTTCTAATTAGCTAATTTTAAAGCAAGGAGTACTATTGAAAATTAGCACATTATCGCATTAGCATATTAGCACATTAGCTAATTGCCTAATACCAACTATTCCTTCTTTTATTAAACATTTCAATTCCAATTTTAAACTGGATCGGATTGCTATATTGATTGGCTACACTGCTTACCACATAACCACCAATTTTATAACGTTCTCTCCAAAAGCGGATTACTTTTTCTACCCCAAAGAAGACTTCAGCGTATTTTAAATTTCGTTCCGGTACATATAAAATACCTCCGCCAGCTACTTCCAGTAAATTTAATTTTTTAAGCAAAGGTATTTTGTTAAGAATGGCCCCGTGAAACTGGTGCAGGTAATGTCCTTCATAAAATCTTTTGAAGACCGGAAAGGTAGAATCCAAAGCCTGAAAACTCATTGTAGGATTAGAGAACAACAAGGGATCGCCCCGGCGCATAAATTTATAATCTACCAGCCGCAAATCTTTACTGCTTAAAAAAGAACCACTGATAAATGTGTACCTTGACTCGCCTGCCAAACCTAATTTTAATTTTTGTGATATGCCAAACTCCAGATAGTTGAAATCGATCTCGCTGCCAAAAATCTTTGGAATGCCTTTTCTCCAGGTTACGCTAAATGTGGGCCAGTTGCTACCTAGTATTATTTTTTCTTTTGGCTCCCGAATGTATTTTTGCAGGGGTGTATATTCAAGGCCAATGGTATTATAAAATGCGTTGTAAGGATCAAACTGCACGGCCACATTGTTGGAGAGGCTAGATCCTATCCAGGACGAATCATATTTGTTGTTGGTTTTATAATCGGCCACACTTTTCCTTGCTGTAAACTCTACCCTGTTCACCAGTACCAATCCGTTCAATAATTCTACCCGGTGGCCAAACTCAACCCCTTCTTTTAAAAAAATATTGCTTCGTTTCAATTGATTGATCCATGCATCGCCCTCAAATATCTGCCCAAATTCTCTGCCCACATTGATACTATAATAGCCCCTGTTAAACGGATTGTATAGTTTTCCAAAACCAATTGCTCCCTGGATATCTTTATTGCGGAAACCATAATTCAACCTCGTGTTCAACGAAATGTTTTTTTTGTTTTTATAAATTTTACTGAGATAAAAATTATAACCAATTCTGCCCCCACCCAGTTGCAACGGCATGTAAAGATCTGGTATACTGGCAAAAATCATCATACGTTCCTTTCTCCAGTTGTGATGATCGATGCCCTGGATGAAAAGTTTTTTCAAGGTAATTTTATTGTTGTGCCGGTCTACAGAATCCAAATAATAAGTGGTAGTACGTGCCCGTTTAATGCTGTCCTTAAAGTGAATGAATTGAACTTCTTTGGCTGTCAACGGTTCTTTTCTGATGTTATCCCAAAAGCTGCTGTCTCTTTCATACGCCAGTTGTGCAGTAGAACTTATTTCTGTGGTAAAATGTTTTTTTGAAAAACTGGTATCAATGCTGTAATCGCTAAAAAATGCAATGGTTTGGCCGCTGAGCGAACCTTTGCCTGCTTTGGTGAGATAGGTGAAATCCTGCCGAACGGGCATCCACGCTTTGTTATTGACCCATTCATACTGTTGGTCTACAGCAAAAAAATCATATTCGGTTAAATGGAATTTAGGCAATTCAAAATGAGAACTCAGCAATACCCAGGCACTATCCATGATTTCCATTTCGCCGCTTACCAGTGCATTGCCCAATTTGGTAGGCGTAACTTTTATAGTATAAATGGTACGGTTGTTTTCTTTTCTTATTCGCAGTGTTTTGTATTTGTAAGCCACCAGGCCGCTGTTGCTGACAGGGGATAGCATGGGCATGACAGAAAGCGCAGGAAGCTGTACCAGATTTTTATAAAAATTAAAATCACCATCCGTGGTGGTTAAATAAAAAAGACTTTCACTATTGCCCCTTATTTTTACCGCAGTTCTTTCTTCTTTTATTTTATCTGGAAAACTATGGTCCACCTTCAGGTAAACCTCTGCCATATTCATTGACGCCAATGCCTTTTGTTCCGGAGGGATGGTATCCGGTTTGTTTTTTTTCGGTTTGGTTTTGAAGTCGGTTTGATCGGATGCTTTTATGTACACATTGCAACTGTATGTTTTTGCATTGTCCAGGTGGGCTTCTTTGTGGCGGATTACATTTCGCACAATTTCTTCCGCATGGTCTTTTCGTGTGCCAATTATTTGTACATCGCCCATCAACTGGCTGTTGTCTTCCTGCAGGATAATATTCAGCGAATAATCTTTGGTGATAGTAAGCGTGACTACCTGTGTTTTATAACCAATAATTGATACCACTACATCGTATTTGCCCGCCTCCAACTGAAATTTAAAATTGCCTTTTGTATCTGTAGTGGTGCCGTTTTGTAGTTCTTTAATGCTGATGGATGCATAGGCCATTGGCTCCAACGCCGCATTCATTATTTTACCGGTAAGCATAAACTCCTGCGCATTTGATTTTAAAACAAATGGCCCGGTGAGGCAACAGCAGAGTAGGAGTAGCTTTGAAATCAAATGGTAGTTTTTTATAAAGGCACAATGTATAAAAGTTGCTCTAATGCATTGTAATGGAGGCTCGCAATCTTTCAGAAGAATTTGTTAATTCAATTTTTGAAAAAATAAAGCGCATAAAAAAATGCCATGGCGAAAAGGCCATGACATTTTAAAAGTTTGATAAGGAATTAATTAAAAATATAACGCACCCCTATTTGAGCCTGAAATCTTGAACCCTGTCCGGTGCTGTTTTGGAAAGAGTTGCTTAATGGAACTTTGTTGGTAGCATCCAGGTAAGGGAAATTAAATACCGGCTTACCTGCATTGACACCTGTAGTTTCCATCCTTAAGAAGTTAAGTAAAGTGGTACGGTTGGTAGTTTTAAAAATACCCCAGTTGCGGTTAAGCAGGTTGGTAAAGTTAAAAATATCCATTGTAAAGCGAAGTGTATTTCGCTTACCTTTTACGTTTACGAAAAAATCCTGCGTAAAGTTAAAATCCATTCTTGTGTAAAATGGTAATAACAAACCGTTTCTTTCAACGTATTGACCTCTTTTCGATTTCAGGTAATCATCCTGCTCAATGTAAGCGTTTAACTGCTCCCACTGTTGGTCAGGGGTTCTTGGATCTGCTGTTGCTGATGTACCTCCTTGTCTTTCTAAAATTATTTCATCTTTCGAAGCAGGAACATAGATCAGATCGTTTCCAAGCCCGTCATTGTTAAGGTCTGCTCCAGCTCTTTGCCCTGTTGCAGCAAAGGTGTTGGGTGTTGTTCCATACAAATAACTTGCAGTACCACCATTGGCAGATTCAAACGTAAAGCCGAAAGAAGTTGCAAAATACTTGGCATATTCAAAACGGTAAGCAGCAGCAGCTACTACACGGTTTGGCTGATAAAAGTTAGAATAAGAAGTGACGTCTGCATTGGGGTCGCCTGATACAGAACGATCTCTCCAGATTGATTGTGCAATAGAACCACCATCATTTACAGAACGGCTATCACCATGGCTATAAGCTATCATTGTGTACAGATTCTTAACATTACGTTGTAACTGTAAGGTAACATTATAAGTATATCCTTTTGAAGTATTTTTCATTAGGATAGCATCTGTAATATTCGGACTTGCATTAGTGGCAGTGGCCGGAGGATTACTGTAAATCTGTGCTGAAGTATATCGGATTCTGTTATCAGCACCCGGTAAAGGAGCACCTGTTGCAGGTAGATTAATATTCTGATGATAAACACCATTTAGATCTTTGTTATAAATACCTTCCAGCGTTCCTGTAATATCAAATGGTAATTTATAATCAACAGCTAAATTAGCCCTGAACAGTTGAGGGAATTTAAATTTGTTGTCTGTAACGGCGAGGTTATAACTTGTATTCGCTTTAGCATTTACATCGATATTTGATGTAACATCTTCATTAAATATAAAACGTGGGTCATTTACTGCCACACCATTTTGCCCCGGCTGAATAGCATAAGAACCAAAATCTACCCCGTTGTTGCTTGCCTGGTTGCTCAACCACACAAATGGGGGAGCTCCTGCAAAAATACCTGCTCCACCTCGCAATTGAAGTGTTTTATCTCCTTTTACGTCCCAGTTAAAACCAACCCTTGGGCTCCAAAGTACCTGGGTAGAGGGAGCTTTCCCAGTTTGAATTTTTATACCATTCCTAAAAGTAAGGGCATCTGCATTCGCATTGGTGGGAAAGTTCTGTTCAAAAATGGGAATATCAGCCCTTAAACCCATTGTTAAGGTAAAGTTCTTATTGATGTTCCATTTGTCCTGAGCAAAAAAGCCCAACTGCAAATTCTTTAAAGTAGCAAAAGGGAATTCGCCGCCTGCACGTGCACTGTATTGAAATGCATAACGGATAGCATTGGGTGTACCGCTATTAACATTTGCATAAAAATCACTTACGTTGGCAAATCGATAGTTACCAAAATAGTTAGGAGCAAATCCATTTTTAAATTTATTGAACGTGTTCTGTGTTCCAAAATTAAAGGTATGCCTGCCTTTATAAACGGTTACAATATCATTCAACTGCCAGGTATCTGTATTCAATAAATTGTTGGCAGTAAATGGCTCGTAACCAAAAGAGGTTAATGCTGCACCTGCGCCATTTTGAATATCTACCATTGGAAAAATACCACCAGGGCTACTTCTGAAATCCCTGAGACTATTGTAACCAACTTGTAGTTTGTTACTAATTTTATTACTGAATTTTGTATTCAGCTCGGCAATAATAATGTTGAAATTATTATTGATTATGTAAGAAGAAGAAAAGAAAGGCATCCCTGTAATACTTGGAGAACGGCCATTGGTAGGTGCGCCACTATTGCTTGGTGCAACATTTCTGGAAGATTTAAGATAATAATAATTGACATTCAGGGTATTTTTACTGTTGATATTAAAATCTAATCTAACTGTTACTTTATCACTCCTGGTTTCGAAAGTATAATTTTCATAGGCCCCCGGATCGTAATTAAATGTATTGATCAAAAAGGTTTTTAAAGAATCCAATGTAGATGCATTGGCGCCAGAAACTCTGTTATCAGCCGGTTCCCCATTGCGGCTTGCCACTCTGGCAGTAGCTGGAGTACTGATTCGTTCCTGCTCACCACTTAAAAAGAAAAATAATTTGTTTTTGATAATGGCCCCGCCAATGGTAAGCCCCCTGTTATTAAAATCGAACTCTTGTTTGGCGATGGTTGTTTTACCCACTTTTAACCCGGTTAAACTGGGGGATTTACTAAAACTATACACTGAACCTTTAAATTCATTTGTACCACTTTTGGTAACTGAATTGATACCAGCACCAGTGAAATTCCCTAGTGTAACATCATAAGGTGCAATGTTTACCTGAATTTGCTCAAGCGCATCAATGCTAAAAGGCTGTGAGTTAGTTTGTCCGCCTAATGAACCTGCTAAACCGAAAGTATTATTAAAACTTGCACCGTTAACAGTAAGGTTATTAAACGAACTACTTCTACCGGCGAAGCTGCTGCCGTTAGCGGTAGGGGTAAGCCTTGTATAATCGGCAATGCTTCGGTTGGTAGTTGGCAACCTGTCAATTTGTTGACGGGTAATAATTTCGGCAGAACCAGTGCGGCTGCGGCTAAATACCTTATCACTGCGATAGCCCGTTACAACCACTTCGCCTAACTCGGATGTGTTGGCAGCTAATGCGTAATCCACCTTAAATGCGGTACCTAAATTTAAGAATACTTCTTCTTGTTGTTGCTCCTTAAAACCCACGTAGGTGCCCTTTACAGTGTAAGGACCGCCAACCCTTAGGTTTGGTAAATTATACCGGCCATCTTTCCGGCTGGTAGTTATATACCTTGTTCCGGTTGGTAGATGAACTGCAGTAATGGTTGCTCCCGCCAAAGGGGTACTACCAGCGTCAGTAACAATCCCTTGTATTTCTGACGTAGTCTCCTGGGCTTTTACCAGAAAACCAAGCAATAATAATATTGCTGTGAGGACATTGATTTTTCTTCTCATAAATCTTGCTGTTTTTTAAATTTTGCGCAAAGTTGTTAGTATAATTATTGTAATTGATCCGTTGAGTAATATCAAATTGTTAAGCCTTTTAACAATTTGATAGGGGCTATTTTTTTTAATAAAACCTTCATTTTTTTTGAAATAATGGCTACGATCATTGAATTTCATCAAAAATAAATTGCATAAAAAACGCTATGATTTCACTCATAGCGTTTTTGCAATCGAAATATGTAGATTCTTTTGTTTGCTTCTGCAGCTTGTTTTTAGAAAGTCAATCTTACACCTAGCTGACTAGTCCACCTTGAACTATTAAATACACCATCGGAAAGCGTATAAGGTTTGCCATTGGTTGGGGTAGTAAATCTATATTGAGGGGTAAGATTGGTAGCGCTAACATAACCTGTAAAATCAAGAATTACAGATTGATCATTTGCTATAAAGTATTGTTTACCTGCATCCCTGCTCAGCAAGTTAGTAAAGTTGAAAACATCATAAGTAAGCTGAAGCTGGTAAATTTTGCTTCCTACTTTCAGATTGAAGTCTTGCTGTAATTTTAAATCTACAATATTTGTAAAAGGCAACCGTGCTCCGTTACGTTCTGAATATTGACCACGGTGTTTTTTTAAATAACTGTCACCTTCAATGTATGCGTTAAATAAATCTTTTTGTTGTTGAGGTGTAAAAGTAACGCCACCAACAGTGTTAGAAAGGAACACCATGCTGGTTAAGTCATTTTCGGTTGGGATGTAAATAAGATCGTTTGTTTCAAAATTATCCAGATCTCTAATCATACCCCTGTTAAGTACATAGCTGTATGGATTTCCACTTTGACCATTGTAAACTAAGGAGATAGTAGTTGCCATCTTTTTATTTACATAGGTAAATTTCTTAGAGACAAACGCATTGATCCGATGCCCTAAATCAAAATCACTTGTTGATAACTGTATATTATTTCTCCCGTTCACAGTTTCCATGAAACGCCATTGAGAATTGTTTTGTGAACTGGTTCCTTCATTTATTACCTGAGAATTTCCGTAAGTGTAGTTAGCATTAAAAGACCAGTTATTATTCCAGCTCTTATCAATGGTAGTTGTTACACTATAAGAAAATCCTTTATCACCTTCACGGTTGCTTAATAGGTAAACGCCGGTATATGGGGAGCTTCCATTTGCCCTGAGGGGAATTGATCTTGCGAAATTTCCCGATAATGAATACACATCTCGAACATCAACGCCAACAGATTTTAAGTTAGCAGGTAACATATCTACTCTTGTATAATTAATTTCATTTATATTTTTTGTTACTATACCATCTACCGACAGCTTCCAATTATGACCCAATAATTTATCGAAACCCAAAGAAGTTCTGAAAACTTTATTCATTTTAAAATCTTTGGCAATCAGGTCGATCTGGCCGGAAGGAGTTGGCACGTTGATACCAAAATCCGCTGCAGCATACTGATTAAATGCATCTGCTCTGAAGGGTACATTGCTACCCCTGATTCCCGCAATGCTGATACCATTGTTGTTGTAAACACCACCAGGCCATACCAATGGAACTCTTCCGGTAAACATACCAAAACCTCCACGGATCGTAAGCGATTCTTCAGGGATTTTGTAAACCAATCCAACTCTTGGGTTAAGTGACCATTTTGGATCTGCAATCTGACCCGAACGAGCACCTTTCATATCGTA
>JBGSMI010000108.1:0-13684 GCA_041740215.1 Ferruginibacter sp. | reverse complement strand
TTTTTCCGGCAATATCAGTTTGGGTGCCACCAACAGCTTTCATCAAATCTTCTTTGATATAGTTAGTGTATGACTTGCCGGAGATTTTTTCAATGATTCTTCCTGCGAGACAAAAATTTACATTGGAGTAATCGTAAAAGGTGCCGGGTGCTTTAGGATTTGGCCTGGTATTGATAATCCAGTCTAACAATTGCTTGTAGGTGTACGAAGGATTTTGATCTATTACATCACCACCGGTTGTTGCACCCCAACTACCGGAAACGTTCTGCAACAAATGCCTGACCGTAATATTTAAAAGATTGGCATTGTATGGCGCAGTGCCAAAATCAGTTGCCAACACGCCACCTGTACCAAATACTTTGGCATCTAAATTTAATTTCCCCTCCTGCACTAATTTTAAAATAGCAGTTCCGGTAAATGTTTTGGATATACTCGCCAGCCGAAACCGGTGTGCAGGTGTTACCAGTTCGTTGGTGGTTGTGTTTGCTTTGCCATAACCTTTTACGTACACCAATTTACCATCTTTACTTACTGCTAATGAAGCACCCGGAATATTGTAGGTGCTCATAAAGCTGGCTACTTTATTGTTTATACTTGCAATATCGGTTTGCGTTCCAGGTTGTGTAGCGGGGGTGTTACCAGTATCCGATTTTTTGCATGAATAGAAAGTAAAAACCAACACAGTTAACAGCAAATAATGTATTGCTTTTTTTTGAACATCATTTTGTTTCATATCTCTTTTATTTTTTGGTAATGTTTGCAATCAATTTTGGTTTTGTAAAAATGAAGCCTTTTAAAAATTGGGTAGATACTCCATTTGGATAGATTTTAAATTTGACAGCTACCTTACATTTGTATTCAAAGTCGAAGGTTTGAGAATCAAAATTTTGAAAACAGCACTCAAAATCGATTTAGCACGTAATCAAAATTTTATAATAATTGATTTTTTGTAAAATATTTGTGTAGGTTAAATCCCTTAATTTTTTCCTTTATTGATGACTATAAATGATGCCATGAAAAAATGTTGCTACGTTTTGTTGATGATGATTGTGCCGGGCCTTTACGGCACTGTGCAGGCCCAATCTGCCAATATCACACTGGCCAAACAAAAAATATACAATGCGGTATCTGATGAGGAAAGACTGGCTGGATTGGTGGCCATTGGTAAACTTCGAAACTCATTACATGGCGATACCATTTATTATTATGCGCAATGGGCAAAAAAGCTGGCCCTTCAATTAAAAGACAATCGAAGTTTGGCATGGGCAACCTATAGTATTATAAGTGCCGACCTTGCCAAAGGGAAAGTAGATAGTGTAATCCAGCGGATTGACAGGGATTTTTTGTTGAAGGAAATTAAAAAGACGGATGCAGCTTTGTATTTTAAAATACAACTGCTAAAAGCAAATGCCCTTAATCGCATCAATGACCGATCGGCAGCATTGGATCTACAGTTGAAATTATTTGGTGAGGCAGAAAAGGAAGGTAACATCAACGCACAGTTATTTGCTTTAAATTTTATTGGAGCAACTTATTTAAATGTAGGCCGTCCGGAAGAGGCAAGGCAAGCATGGATGAATGGATTGCAGTTAATCAAGGATGCAAATAATCCCGACAATAATGAAATCGAGGCCTATATTTTATCCAATCTTGCCCTGTTTTATTTTAACGGGTATTACACCACTCATTCGCAACAATTAAAAGACAGTTTTTTTACTGCAATTAATAAAACGATTGAATTATCGGCAAAAAATGAAAACCTGGGTGTGCTGGCTTCTGCATTATCCATGCGTGGAAATTTTTATGGTATTTCTAACGAATTTGCAAAAGGAGAAATTGATATACGAAATGGACTGGAGGTGAGAAAAAAAATTGGTGATCCTTTTTACATTGTAAATGATTTTGTTGGTCTTTCTAATTTTTATTTGAGCCAAAAAGAATTTAAAAAATGTATTCAATCTGCGTCCGAGGGAATTGTGCTGGCAGATAAAAGCGGGATAAAAGGTGAACAGCTTCAACTGATTACAATAATGGGAAATACTTACAAAGCCACCGGAAATTTTGAACAGTATAGCCTTACGTTGGAGCGGTTTATTTCAGCCGCAGATTCAAGCATCAAACTGAATGCAGCCGAAAAAATTGCTGATGTAGAAACCAAATATGAAGTTCAAAAAAAGGAAACTTTGATTGCAAAGCAAAAGCTGGAAATATTTAAGCGTAACTTGTTTTTATATGGCGGCGGTGTTTCTATTACTTTGCTATTGCTACTGTTGGCTTACCGGTTTAAAAAATACCAGCGACTGCAAAAAGTAAAGGTTGCGGCAATGATGGAAGAAAAAAAGCGGCAACACGAACTGTTATTAAAGGAGGCTGAAGAGAAAGAACGTAAACGCATTGCGGCTGAATTACACGATAACCTGGGGGTGCAAGCCAATGCTATTTTATACAACAGTAGTCTGTTGAATACTGAAAGCCAAAGCAATATGGCTGTAGTGGCAGATTTGCAGGAAACTGCTAAAGAAATGCTGCAAAATTTAAGAGAAACCCTATGGGCAATGAAAACGACCGATGTATCTGCAATGGATTTGTGGCTTCGTATTATTAACTTTATGAAACAGATGGGGCGACATTACACCATGCTCAACTTTAAGGTAGAAGGCGAAGTGCCAACCAATTTTATGATACCTTCCAATAAAGCATTGAACATTGTATTGGTAGTACAGGAAACTGTAAACAATGCAGTGAAACATGCGGTTGCCAGTAACATTACAGTGATCAGTGCAAGTATTGACAACAACTGGATGATTGAACTTAAAGACGATGGACAGGGGTTTGAAATAGATAGTCAAAAAGAAAGAACGGATAGCTATGGGTTAGACAATATGAAAGAGCGTGCGCTTTCAGCTAACTTTCGGTATCATATTGAATCAACATTAAATAAGGGAACAACCACTTCAATTATGGTGAATGGTTAAAAGTATCCATTTGGAGCATAGCAACTGAATGGAATAATCATCAACTTTATAAAAAACAGGTATGATAAGAGTAGCCGTAGTGGATGATAAAATAAATAATCGGAAAGTTATTACCGATAAGTTAGCCCGTAATGGTTTCTTCTCGCTGGCATTCCAGGCGGTTAATGGCGAAGATTTTTTAACCAAAATGCAAGTATTGCCGGCAGATGACCATCCCCATATTGTACTAATGGATTTGGAAATGCCTCATGTAGATGGGGTTTCAGCGATAGGCACAGCATCATCCTTGTACCCTCATATCAAGTTCGTTGTTCTTACTATTTTTGATGATGATGATAAAATTTTTCGTGCTATTAAAGCCGGCGCATGCGGCTATCTGCTAAAAGAAGAAAGCAGCGAAGTAATTGCAGATATATTAATGAATCTTTGGGAAAGTGGCTCCGGGCCAATATCTCCCAGCATTGCCTATAAAATTTTGCAGATGGTGCAGCAACCGGCTGGTTTAATTGCTCACGAAAAGCTGGGCAATATTTTTCAGTTAACAGAACGGGAAAAGGAAATTTTAAATCTACTCAGCCAGGGTTTAGAATATAAAGAAATAGGACTTAAAATATTCATCAGTGCCAATACGGTAAAAAAGCATTGCATCAGCATTTACCAAAAACTACATGTAAACAGCAAGGCGCAGGCGCTTCGCATTGCTTATACCAAAGGGTTGGTGTAGTTACTTCAGCACCTCCCTTGCAATAACAATCTTTTGTATTTCACTTGTTCCTTCGCCAATGGTACACAGCTTACTATCCCGATAAAATTTCTCCACCGGAAAGTCTTTTGTGTAGCCATATCCTCCAAATATTTGGACGGCATCGGTACTTACTTTTACGGCCACTTCGCTTGCATAATATTTTGCCATCGCCGCTTCTTTGGTCATTGGCAATCCTTTCATTTTTAAATCACAGGCCTGGTTGATCAATAATTCGCATACAGCAATATCTGTAGCCATATCCGCCAGTTTGAAACTGATACCCTGAAAATTGGCTATCGGCTGATCAAACTGGTGGCGCTCTTTTGCGTAATTCACCGATGCCTCGTAAGCGCCTTTGGCAATGCCAACACTTAACGCGGCAATAGATATTCTTCCACCATCCAATACTTTCATAGATTGTTTAAAACCCTCGCCCACGGCTCCCATTCTGTTGGCATCAGGTATGCGGCAATTATCAAAAATCATTTCAGCAGTTTCACTGGCCCGCATGCCCAATTTATTTTCTTTTTTTCCAGCGCTAAATCCTGGTGTACCACGCTCAACAATAAAAGCTGTTGAATTGTCCTTTGCTCTGGGCTCACCCGTGCGGCAAATTACTACGGCCACATCGCCGCTTTTTCCATGTGTGATCCAGTTTTTAGTGCCATTCAACACCCAGTCATCACCCTCTTTTACCGCAGTGGTTTTCATATTACCAGCATCGCTGCCGGTATTTGGTTCTGTTAATCCCCAGGCGCCTAAAAATTCAGCAGTGGCAAGTTTAGGTAAATATTTGTTCTTTTGTTCCTCATTTCCAAAGGCAAGTATATGTCCGGTACACAGTGAGTTGTGAGCAGCCAGCGACAAACCAATGCCTCCGCATACTTTGGCAATTTCCTGTATCACAGCATTGTATTCAAAGTATCCAAACCCGGAACCTCCATATTTTTCCGGCACCAGTATGCCCATCATACCTAGTTTGCCCAATTCCTTAAATATGTGCAACGGAAACTCCTGGCTTTCATCCCAATCCATCATATTTGCCTTGATGTATTGGGACGCAAAGTCTCTTGCAGTTTCTGCTACATGCTTTGTAAGTTCGCTTTCCTGAAAATTCATAATGATGGAGATTGATACGGCTGCAAAATAAAGTAAAATAAAATACTAACATCTGTTAGTTTAAATGTAGCCTTAAAAAGTACTTGAATTGATCGTTTCTTTTAATCAACTGTCAAATAGGGAGCCATTTTAGCAAACGCATCTTCGGTAACCGTCATAATTTTTTTTAAATCTGAAACGGCTTTGAAATTACCATGCTGGGTGCGGTATTGAACAATTGCATTGGCGATAGCGTAACGAATGTAGGGATGTGTTTTCATTGCATCAATGCTGGCTTGGTTTATATTAATTCGCCTGATTTCGGTGGCGTTTATTGTCAGGCGATTTTTTATCTTCTGAAAGGTTGAATCGGGAAGACCAAAGGTTTCTCCAATTTGTTCCACCGCATAAAAGCCGCCAAGTTTATCTCTGAAATTGATGATTCGCTGGGATAGTTTACTACCAATTCCTGGCAAAGCAATGAATGCAGCAGTGTCTGATAAATTGATATCAACCAGTGAAATTGTCTTTTTGAAATCCGTCTTTTCGGTTATTTTTCCTACTACTTCATAAATTGGTTTATTGAGTTTAATCTGAACATAAGGCATTAGTCGATCTACCTGATCTTGATGCAGTCCCCATATTTTACCGATGTCCTCTTTCTTATAAAATTTGCCGCCCTTTGATAGATAATTTTGAATGGTAGCAATGGTTTTATCCCGTACCCCTAATTTTTTCCATTCGGCTGATGTGGCAGTGTTTGGATCAAAATAAAATAATTCGCCTTCTGGTTTATGGCTTTCATATTGGCTGGCATCAGATGGAGTATATTTTTTATAATTGCGATTATTAGGGTACCTATTGTCGAATGAGTCCAGACTTTCCGCTTGTTTTATTTTGAGCGAATCAATCGCTTTTTCAAAACTGCTATGGTCGTAAATTTTTGGTTTAATAAAAAAAGGAAACAAAAAAGGAAGTGTAGTAAAAAAAGCAACCAGACTAAGTATTACGAAAGTGCCAATTCGTTGTTTCTTAGAAAAACTCAAATAGTCGGAGATGAATTGCTTCCACATAAATGCAGGGATTAGCTGCCAAAATAATAAGTAAACCTTGCATTCGCAATAGACCGGGGGAATAATTTTTAGTTGACTGAAAGGTTTTAGTAAATCGTGTATGGTGAATCTTGAGTTTTAAAATGTGAAGTATAAATGGTGAAAAGTCGACCATTCACAATTGCCAATTCACTATTTAACCAACCACTACCCGCAATCCATCATAGGCAAGTTGAATTCCAGGTGTTAGCGTAGGATTTATTTCTTCGTATTTACCTAACTGGTGACTGATATGTGTAAAATAGGCATTCGGCACTTGTAATTCATTTACCAGTTCAATGGCTTCATTCAGGGTAAAGTGCGACAGATGTTTCTTATGCCGGAGTGCATTTACCACAATCCATTCACTTCCTTTAATTTTTTCTTTTTCCAACTCATCAATGCGGTTGGCATCTGTTATATAAGTAAAGTTGCCAAAGCGATAGGCAAAAACCGGCATGTGCAAATGCCATACTAAAATGGGTATAACAGGAATATCTCCAATCGTAAACGGCTCAAGGTCGATGATATTTAAATTGATTTCCGGAATGCCGGGGTATTTTTTATCTGTAAATATGTAGTAAAATTCCCGCTTCAGTGCTTCTTCGGTTATGGTATTGGCATATACTTCCATTGGATTACCGGAAAGAAAAGTAAATGCTTTGATATCATCCAAACCGGCAATATGGTCTTTATGCGGGTGTGTATACAAAACAGCATCCAGCTTGGTTATTCTCTCCCGAAGCATTTGGTACCTGAAATCCGGAGTGGTATCTATTACAAACGAAGTGGTGGCACTTTCTACTAAAATGCTACTTCGGAGACGTTTGTCTTTTTTATCGGTAGAAGTACATACCGGGCACTGGCAGGCCACCATTGGAACGCCGCTGCTGGTTCCGGTGCCGAGAAATGTTATGTTTAACGGTGGGCATTGCACGCCGCAAAATTAGGGATTTGGCAATAAGCAAACTCAAATCAAATGAAACGATTCAACTTGACTACAATAAAAATAACGCTGATAAACCAGTAAAATAAAAGATGAAGAAAGCAAAAAAAGTAAACCGAGCTATTTTTCGCTTGCAAGCGCCATCACTTCATCGTACATTTTTTGACTTTCGTGTGTGAGTGAGTCGACGTTGATTTCCAATTGAGGCATTAAGTCAACCAAGGTGTTGATTCTGCCTTCTGTTGGTAAAAATTTGTTAAGTACAACCACTTTTTTAGCCTGTAAAATGCAGTACCCGCTTTGAAAATTACCTCTTTCATAACGGATTACATAACCACATTCCTCTGCTACTTTTTCTATCTTATCTAATATGTTTTGCGTGTATTTCATAGTACCTCAGTTTTCCTCAAACCTCGTAACAGGTTTATAACTCTTTAATTACAGTGCAACTTCCCACAAATGGTCAGTATAATAAAAAAACGTTTTCAACAATCGTTGATAAATAAAAGAAAGCCCCCGGCCCCTAAAGGGGAGTCTTGGACTCTAATAATTCCATATCTTATTTCTTTAAATAAATAAGTCGCGTTTTCCTGAGGTAGTAACTTTGAGTTAATAACACCCCTTTAGGGGACGGGGGTCATTTATTTGTCATCCTTATAATTGGTACAATCATCTCTTCCAGACTTACACCACCGTGCTGGAAGGTGTTTTTATAATAATTTACAAAATGGTTGTAATTGTTAGGATAGCAAAGAAACATATCGCCCTTGGCAAAAATAAAAGAAGAGTTGATGGTGGGCACGGGCAAACCAGCGTCTCTTGGATTTTTGAATGCCAGTACTTCTTTGGGCTCGTAGTTTAAATTACGGCCATGTTTGTAACGCAGGTTGGCCGTGGTTTGTTTATCACCAATTACTTTAGTTGCGGTTTTTACCCGTACGCTTCCATGATCTGTTCCAACAATTACCGTTACTTTTTTATCGGCAATTTTTTTCAATGCCTGGTGAAGTGGTGAATGCTCAAACCAACTTTCGGTAATGCTGCGGTAACTGGTTTCATCACTGGCCAGTTCTTTCAGCACTTCCATTTCAGTGCGGGCATGGCTAAGCATATCTACAAAATTGTACACAATCACGTTGATGTCGTTTTCAAGCATATTGTGTATATTATCCACCAGCTTTTGTCCATCGTGATTATTAGTAATTTTTGTATAGGAATATTTCAAATCGCCTTTAACTGATTTTTTCAGTTGAGTTTTGAAAAACTCTTCTTCAAACATATTCTTTCCACCTTCTTCATCATCGTTTTTCCATTGGTTGGGGAATTGCTTTTCGATCTCAATTGGCAACATGCCAGCAAAAATGGCATTTCGAGCATACTGGGTAGCTGTAGGCAGAATGCTGTAAAAGGTCTCCTCTTCCTGAATTCTAAAGCTATTGGCAAAAATGGGTTGTATGGTTTTCCATTGATCAAAGCGCAGATTGTCGATCAATACAAAAAATAAGGGAGTGCCTTTTTCAAGGTGTGGAAATACTTTAAACTTCATCAGGTTGTGACTCATGATGGGCGCTGAAGTACTTTTTTCGGCCACCCACGAAGCATAGTTTTTTGAGATGAATTTAAAGAACTCCGTATTGGCTTCTGATTTTTGAGCCTGAAAAACTTCCTGCATTTCCGGGCTGTCGCTCTTTTTCATTTCAAGCTCCCAATACACCAGTTTTCGGTAAATTTCCATCCATTGATTGTAATCAGGATTGTCGTTGAGTGCCATAAACAAACTGCGGAATTCCTGTTGGTAAGCTGAGGTTGTTTTTTCTGCTACCAGTCTTTTATTATCAATCAGTTTTTTTAAACTCAGCCACACCTGATTCGGATTAACAGGTTTTATCAGGTAATCGCTTATTTGAGATCCAATGGCTTCATCCATCAAATTTTCTGCTTCATTTTTGGTAATTAAAACTACCGGAAGATTACTATTTACTTCCTTAATTTGCTGTAGCGTTTGCAATCCGGTAATGCCAGGCATGCTTTCATCCATCAATACCACGTCAACTATATTTTTTTTTACATATTCCACCGCATCAAAACCGTTCGTTTTGGTTTGCACTTCATAGCCTTTGTTCTCTAAAAAAAGTATTTGTGATGTAAGACTTTCAATCTCATCATCTACCCAAAGTATTTTTGATATGCTCATGTAAGGAAATTAAAAATTGTGAATTAAGAATTAAGCATGTTATATAAATTCAGGGAACGCCTGAATGTGCAAGACCTACAATTGTTACAAATTTAATTTTTTAACAGGAAGCTAATCAGCAATATTTAGCTTTGTGCATCTTTTAACATAACAATTTGGTCTGTTGAAGGTACACACATTCACCCTATTGACCCAATAATTAACAGTAGCAACTACAAACCAAACACATTCAACTTTAAATTATAGATGATTCCATGTCAGCCCGAAAAATAATCAATGATCCTGTTTACGGTTTTATTACCATCGATGATGAATTGATTTTTAATATCATTGCACATCCATATTACCAGCGGCTTCGTCGCATTCATCAAATGGCAATGGCTGTGCTGGTTTATCCCGGGGCAGTGCATACAAGGTTACATCATTCTTTGGGGGCGTACCATTTAATGCGAAGTGCTTTACATGAACTAAGGAATAAGGGTGTAGAGATAACGAAAGATGAAGACCAGGCAGCCAAAATAGCGATCCTGCTCCATGATATAGGTCACGGGCCATTTAGTCATGCCCTCGAAAATGTATTGATTGAAGGCATGCATCATGAAACAATCTCATTGTTGCTGATGAAAGAATTGAACAAACAATTTAATGGCAGGCTGCAAATGGCGCTTGACATTTTTACCAACCAATACCCTAAAAAATTTTTACACCAACTGATAAGCGGACAACTGGACGTTGATAGGATGGATTACCTGACAAGGGACAGCTTTTTCTCCGGTGTAAGTGAGGGTGTGATTGGATACGACCGTATTTTAAAAATGCTGACTGTACACCAGGGTGAGCTAATGGTAGAAGAAAAAGGAATTTATTCAATCGAGAAATTTTTAGTTTCCCGACGTTTGATGTACTGGCAGGTTTACCTGCATAAAACCGTGGTTTGTGCCGAGCAGATGCTGAAACGGATCATCGGAAGGGCGAAGTTTATTAAGGCGCCTACAGCTTTACCATTGCACCAATTTATCAATGACCCGGTTGATAGGGTAACGCTGGAGCAGTTTTGTACCCTGGATGATTATGATATAATTGCTGCTATTAAGGGTTGGTGTTCTCATGAAGACAAAATATTGTCTTTTTTATGCAAAGGAATCATCAACCGGAATTTGTTAAAAGTAAAATATACAGGAGAGCCAGTGGAGGAGAACATGCTGGCTGCAAAAAAGCAGGAAGCTATGGAGAAAATGAATATCAATGCGGCGGATGCGGAATGGCTTGTATTTACCGGTGAAGCATCGGGTAGTACCTATAATTTTGAAGATGAACGCATCAATATTTTATTTAAAGATGGCGCTGTAAAAGATATATCCGAAGTGGATGACGCCCTCATCAATCAAAAGCTGAGTGGCACGATTAAAAAATATTACTTTTGTTACTTAAAGTAATCGTACCAAGCTTGACACAAGAATGGAAACAGGTAAATAACAGCTAACGGTAAATTAGCCCAATAATAAAAATTATGCAGTTCTCCGCAGCTCAAATAGCGATGATGATCAATGGAAGGGTAGAAGGCAACGCCGACACTCTGGTAGCGTCATTTGGTAAAATAGAAGAAGCCAAATCTGGTCAGCTTGCTTTTTTGGCCAACCCAAAATACGAGGAATACCTTTACAGCACGAAAGCATCCATCGTAATCGTGAATGAAACGTTGGAATTAAAACATCTGACAGACGCTACGTTGATCCGTGTTGCGGATGCATATACCGCATTTGCAATCCTTTTAGATAAATACCAGCAGATTCAAAATCAGCAATTGAATGGGGTTCAGCAACCAGCCTATATTGATGCTACTGCTAAAATAGGGAACAATGTTTTTATAGGGGCGTTTGCTTATATTGGAGCAAACGTTGTTATTGCGGATGGAGCCAAAATTTTCCCGCATGCATATGTTGGTAACAATACTTTAGTGGGTGAGCATACAATTTTACATTCAGGTGTAAAAATTTATTATGGTTGTATTATTGGTAAAAATGTAGTGATTCATGCTGGTACTGTAATTGGCGGCGATGGTTTTGGCTTTGCGCCACAAGCAGATGGCTCGTATAAAAAAGTGCCGCAGATTGGCAATGTAATTATAGAAGACAATGTGGAAATTGGTTCTAATACTACCATTGACCGTGGCACTATGGGTAGTACTTTGATAAAGGCTGGTGCTAAACTCGACAATCTGTTGCAAATAGCCCACAATGTAGAGATTGGTTGCAATTCGGTTATAGCTGCACAGGCTGGCATTAGTGGCAGTACAAAAGTTGGTAACAATGTAATGATTGGCGGTCAGGTGGGCATTGTTGGACACCTTGTAATTGCAGATGGAAGTAAAATAAATGCACAAAGCGGCGTAAGTAAATCTATTAAAAAGCCAAATACGGCTGTATCTGGATCCCCTGCCTTTGATTATACAGCAGCGCTTAGAAGCCAGGCGGTTGCAAGAAAACTGCCTGACCTGGAAAAAAGAATTCTTGAGCTGGAAGAAATTATAAAAGAAATGAGGGAGAGAGTTAGTTAGATAACATGTATAAAACGTTTACTCATTCACCCAATTTGATTGCCATAATCCCGGTATTATTTCCCTGCCGATTTGATGGGGAATTTTTTGATGGTTTTTGATGCTTACCTCATCCTCTTTTCCCCAGCAAATAAACCTTTTTTGATAAGGCCGGAAATGTGGGCACCGCCTTTTAGATGGGCGATAAACCAAATCCCCGGATAGATTCCTTCAGATCCCTTCATATTGCCTTTTTTAAAACTTGATTTTTTTTTTTTTTTTTTTTAAAATATCCTGTTAAGGAAAACTCCCCCATCATACATTAATAGCAACCACATAAAAAATTAAATATCTTTGCAAAAATTTTTTAAAAAAGTATGGACGCAAATTTTAATCCTGATAAACAACATACATTAGTTTCTGTAGTAAAAATCTCGGGTACCGGTCTGCATACGGGTATAAGTGTAGATATGACGTTAAAACCGGCTAATCCTGGGTTTGGTTTTCAGTTTCAACGGGTTGACCTTCCCGGAATGCCTGTATTAAAAGCTGATTGTGATCTGGTGACGGATACTTCCAGGGGAACAACGCTTGAATTGGGAAATGTAAAAGTGTGTACTGTGGAACACATACTGGCTGCTCTAGTTGGTCTTGGCGTAGATAATTGCTTGATTGAAGTAAACGGGCCTGAAATACCAATTATAGACGGTAGCAGCGAACCCTTTGTAGAAATTATTGAGGAAGTAGGCGTAGTTGAACAGGATGCAGCTAAAGCATGGTATACGATTGACACCAATATTTCCTATTACGATGAAGAAAAAAGGGTAGAAATGACCGCTTTGCCTTCCACTCATTATAAGATTACAACATTAATTGATTTTAATTCACCGGTGCTGGGTACACAACATGCCAGCTTAAAAAAAATGGCGGATTTTAAGAAGGAGATTGCTCCTTGCCGCACTTTTTGTTTTTTACACGAACTACAGGCATTGCTTGATAATAATCTAATTAAAGGTGGTGATATCAATAATGCAATTGTAGTGGTAGACAAACCGATTTCTGAGGCAGAGATGAGCAAGCTGGCCGTAGCTTTTGGTAAAGAAGAAATGGAAGTGAAAAGTGGGGGATACTTAAACAATCTTGAATTGCGCTTTCCAAACGAACCGGCAAGGCATAAGTTACTTGATATTGTTGGCGACCTTGCTTTAATTGGCTATGCAGTAAAGGGCCACATCATCGCTAACCGTCCGGGACATAGTAGCAACGTTGCTTTTGCAAAAAAAATAAAACAGTATATAAAAAAGAATAAACATACAAAGGATATACCCATCTACGATCAAAATCAGCCACCTATTTACTCCTTACAACAAATTGAGGCTACATTGCCGCATCGTTATCCGTTTTTATTGGTAGATAAAATCATCGATCTAAACGATAAAGTAATCGTTGGTATTAAAAATGTAACCTTCAATGAATTCTTTTTTCAGGGTCATTTTCCAGGAAATCCTGTAATGCCGGGCGTTTTACAGGTGGAAGCACTGGCGCAAACTGGCGGTATACTTTGTATAAATGCTATGCCCGAAGGACAGTACGACACTTATTTTATTAAAATTGAGAACTGTAAGTTCAAGCAAAAAGTAGTTCCGGGCGATACCATGATTTTAAAAATGGAATTGATAGAACCCATTCGCAGGGGAATTTGTGTAATGCGTGGAAGCGTGTATGTAGGTAATAAGCTTTGTACAGAAGGAGACTTAACGGCACAGTTGGTTAAAAGAAATTAGTTAATGTGCTGATTAGCCAATTTGCTAATGGGTCATCATTCAGAAAATAGTTCGAAATACATCATTAACTTCAAACCTAAAAAATTGGCTAATTAGCACATTAGCTAATCAGCTAATTAAAAAATGATTCATCCCCACACATATATCCACCCCAACGCAAAACTTGCTACCAATGTAAAAGTTGATCCGTTTAGTGTAATTCACCCAAATGTAGAAATTGGGGAAGGCACCTGGATTGGTAGTAATGTAACCATCATGGAAGGCGCTAGAATCGGTAAAAACTGCCGTATTTTTCCTGGAGCTGTAATTGCAGCT
>JBGSMI010000076.1:0-9272 GCA_041740215.1 Ferruginibacter sp. | reverse complement strand
ATAAAGCAAAAGCTGCGATAAATAAGTTACCTTTTTTCAGATTGTTTTTTTACGTTGACACAAATAAATTACGAATCGTTTCTTTTAAAAATGTTGCAGGTACAGAAGGGTAATTTTGGGCTACAAAAAACCTTTTATTTTAATCTCAAAAATTTACAACAGTTTTTGAGATACAAATTAAAAAGGCATTTTTTAACATACAAACCAAATAGCCCACAACGATTTGGGTGGCTGGCGTTCTCGTCTACGAAATATTTCTTTACTCATTTGTTTCAGATTGTTGGAGAACCAATTGTTTTTCTATGATAATCCTAAAATTGCACCCAATACCATTATAAGCGCCAAAACTCCTTCCATGCCATGGATAATAACTGCCATCCAATTGGATTTGAATAATTTTGAGGGATAAGCAAATACAAACCCAAAGTACAAAGCAGTTGATAATATAATCTGTGGTTTATGCAAATGGTAAAAACCGAATAATATACCGGTAAAAAACCAGTCCCATCTTCCAAAAACGCCCTTCATTTTTGGAAGAAGAATTCCCCAATAAATAAACTCTTCCCCTAAAAAGTAATTGAACATGGCTGTAAAAAGATATACCCCAAGAATCCACCACGCTCCTTTGAATTGAGCCACTGATAAACTCGACATATCATACTGTGGGAGGTTTTTGATAAGTGGATTCAATAAAGCATCTACGTTTGGTAAATCAATAACACCAAACTGTATAACTGCACTCAGCAAAAGAAACGGTATGGTCCATAAAAGAAGCCAATAACTAGACTTGCCTGTTTTAGGATTAATGGGTCTTTGATATTTCATTCTTGTAACTACTGTTTGCCAATTTAATTTATTGCCATCAAGTTTAAGCACTATTAATGAAAGAATGAATTGCCAAACCAATCCAAAGTTAACTGCAAACCAATAAACAATTAACGGTGACCATTCTGTAAATCTTACTATTTCAGGTGTAATTACATAGGCCAGAACACCCATTGGTATGGCCGATGCCACCCAAATTAGTAAGATTTTTTTGAGACTATAAGGCGTTTCTAATTTCAATGTTTTCATTGAAGTTATTTGCATTCGCATATTACTTTATTTCAATTTTTTTATAGTTTGGTATTCGCTGCGCTTGCCACCAACTTAATTATTTAGGCCGTTTTACTACCTTGTCATTAGTAAAAAATCTAAATGCTTATTTTCCGATGAAAGTTTCACATTCAGTTAATCAAATTGCTAAAATAGTTTATCTCAACTTCACCAACTTAATCGTTTTACCATTTCTAAAAAGCAGTTGATACAAGCCCGGAAGTAAATCGCTTATGGGTAGTGTGTAGGGCAAGCTTCTTATAACCGTTTGCTTAACCGTTCTCCCATCTGCGCTAACTACAAGCAGTTCGCTGTTTAACAACGAAGCATCATCACAAGAAATAACCACAACATCCTTCGCCGGATTTGGATAAATAACCAATGAAGAAGTAGCAGGAGTGGCAAGCCTCACAATGCTACTATAGGTGAAACTCCCATCAACATCCACCATCTTTATCCGGTAAAAGTCATTTCTTAAATTACCAGCGCAATCACTGAATTGATACCGGTTATTGCCTGTTCCCACAGCAGCGATGGTGCCTATGTTAATAAAGTGGATTCCATCCGTACTTCTTTCTACTAAAAACTTCCTGGTATCTATTTCATTCGTAGTTCGCCATTGCAGGTTATTACAGCCGGAAATAGTTGTACCCGAAAAACTTAACAGGCGCAGCGGTAAGATAGCTAATTGTGTTTTTAAAAAGAATCCGCTAAAGCCTGTTACGTCAAAACTAATTTCCCACCTTGCAGCAACGGCATTCCAGGCAACAGATAATGCAGCGTTATCAATGGTTTGTATGGCACCTGTGTACGTGGTGGGCAAGCCCGTGCCATTGCTGCTTGTGCCGCCTCTTTTTTCTACCTGGATGTTGGCAATGCCTGCTACGTCTGAGGGCCCCGTGGGCAGTTTCAAAATATTGACTGCATTAAAATCACTGAACTCCTGCTGCCTGAAATAGAGCGTTACTCTGCCTGTGGCGGTTGAAGCATTTTGCTGTGGTGCTATTTCATAATGCCGTTTTACAAAGCTTGCCGGCTGGGCGGTTTCAATCCAAACTTTGGCTGTTACGGTTCCACTCAAGGTATATGCGCCACCAGATTGTATCTCCACCAATTTGTTGGTACAATCCGAATATTGCGTAACACCAGCAGCATTTTGAGCAAGCTGCACAGTTGTTTGTACTGTTGGTAATGGATTTACATTGGCATTGGCATGACCACCTTCATAAGCACCAATATCTATAATGCCTGTTCTTGCTAAACCCAGGATATCGAACGTGGGGGTTGCACCAGTACCAGCGCCAATTGCCGGAGAAGTACACTGCAAACGAATCCCATCATCAGCCGTCATAAAAATATTATCGGGTCCATCACCATCTGCCAGGTTCACAAAAAGCGGATTGCTATTGAGGCTGTTGGTAATAATTATATTGGTAACAGACAAGGGGCTACCGCTTGCATCCCTAATTATACAATTGGTAAAACTTGGTTGGTTGGGCACATTCGTTTCCTGGCTTAGGATTTCGTTACGCCCTGCTACTGGATTAACGGTGGGTGTGTTGTTCCAAAAAATACAGTTTCTAAATGCTGCTTTGGCAAAGCCCGAAAAAGCTGTACCGGCAAAAGAGGAAGTATTGCTGGCAAAAGTACAATTAGTAAAAGCAGGCTGGCTAACAGCACCACCACCATAAGAAACGGCTGCACCGTTTTGTGCATTGTTGTTGTAAAAAATGGAGTTGGTTATGTTGTTTGATCCGGCATTTAAGTACAAGGCACCTCCTTTTGAACCATCTGGGAAACCCGAGCCGCTGGTATTATTTACAAACGCACAATTAGAGATGGTACACACTCCGTTGGTTGCTATCATATACATTCCCGCACCAAAAACACCGAAGCTGCTGCCGGCAGCTAAAAAAGAATTGCCATCGATTATGCAATTATTAAATACTGATGAACAATTATTACTCATTACGCCTGCGCCAAGTGCATCATCGTTTCCATCTGCGCAGTCTGCACTATTGCCTTTAATAATACAATTGAAAAAATTAGCTCCCGTATTGGTATTGTAAATACCACCACCGTTGTGGCGTTCAATTACACGCCCACTTACGGTAATGGAACTTTGCGGAGATACTGCATAACCTTTGGTAATGGTGAAACCATCGAGTGATGAAGCACCAATGTTTACCGCAAGCACCACATGGTAGGCGTTGTCAGCGAGTGTATTTGCTACTCCCAAATCACCACTTAGCGTTGTCACATTGGCTTGCCAGTTACGCTGGTTCAATTGCGCTTCATTTCCTGCAAATCCTCCATACACAGTTACACCATTCTTCATTAAAAATGTCTTATCCCTGTTATTTGCCGGAGCTGTGTTTGCAAATGGATCGTGTGTTGGCAAATAGGTGCCGGCTTTTACCCAAACCTGGTCGCCAACGGTAGCCAAATTGATGGCTGCCTGTACATCTTTTTTAGCAGTAGCCCAACTTGTGCCTGCGCCGGTATTATTGGGCCGGGTTACATCTACATAAAAAGTATTTTGGGCAGAAGAAGAGAAGTAAATGAACAACGCAATCCCAATTAGGAATAATGATTTATGCATAGCAAATAATTTTAAGTGTTTGATATAGCTTATTCAATAAGTTTTAGTTTTGCGATAATTACATAAAAAGCCAGTCATGATAGACTTAAGGCCCCCTCTAAAAACCTGTTTTTTTTGTTTGACCTCAACTTTAATTCATTTCCAAAAGAGAGGACAAGGAAGGTTTTAAGAGATGCCCTTAACAATCTATACTCATCATAAATCATCGCTTACATCTTCATTAAACCGCAGCAGGTTGCCAAACGGGTCTTCAATTTCCAACTGCATGGTTTGCCAGGTTGTTCGTTGAATATCCTGGATAGTAATTTCCAGGTTTCTTTGTTGTAGTTCCGCATGAAAAGCCCGGATATTAACTATTTCTACAAAGACAATAGTATTGGTATCAAACTTCTTAAACTCAGAAAGCTGCAGTATTAAATCATTATACGAAACCTGCATGTACACCGGGTCTGTTGGTTTAATACGATCTTCCCAATCTATTTGAAACCCCAGAAAATCAACATAAAATCGTACAGCAGTTTTGTAGCTGAGAATCCTAAATAAAGGAATAGGTTTAAAACTAAAACTAGTCCTGGTAGAATTTGTCTTAATCCCTGGTTTCTCCTGTTGATATTGTGCAGTTCTGATGTATACCTTAGCTTATAAACTGTACGATGCCGGTAACACCCACCACATCATATGTTTAAGTTTAAAAGTTTATAATCTAATCACTCAATTTCATTTTTTTAAAGTCCCCTCCGCTGCTATCACCAGTAAAGAGTCCTATTTTGCCTGAATGCCTGGTATTCAATTTTTGTATTATCAACGAAGGCAGTTCACCGTCATTGATAAAAGCTTTTACGATAGTATTGCTAATTACCAATTTCATAGTAAACCATCCATTCGGGTCGGGCGGATAAATAATTTGCTTCTCATAGATTGCGTTTCTTTCATTCCTCAGCTTTTCCCATGTAAAACCCGGGTGTGAAATATATTGGATAGCATGAATTCTACGTACAGAATCTTTGGCGAAGAAATTAAAAGGGCGGCAATAAACGGCATCATACACACTGTCATTCAAGCCATGAAATGCAATGCCAATAAAACTTCGTTGAAGTACATCTTTGCCCCTCATTTCAATTTCTATGGTTCCGTTGCTGAAGGCTTTCAAGGGTAACCAAACAATGCCTTCCTTTTTATTTTCTGAAAGTTGTATATATGCAGCGCTGTCGCTTGAAACGAGTTTGATTTCTCTGTTTACGGCTTGCAACTTTCCCAATCCGAAAATTGCAGGCAGATCAAACTCCTGTTGCTTTTGAGCATGAACCGCATTTGAAGACAGCCATAAAATAAAGACGTAAAGGATGCTACCATCTTGTATAAATTTCATTACACATTTATTTTTTTGAATGATGTTGCCATGCTGGTTTGTACGCAAAGAATGTTACGGCAAACCATGTGGACCCAGTGTTAATCAGCCTACTCTTTCAACTTTGCTAATAAACTGCTGGCTTTTTGAGCGCCGGGATTCTTATTTAATACAACAGTAAGGATATCAGTTGCCTTAGATTTCTCACCTAATTTTACATAATACTCCGCCAGCGGAATGTATAGCTTCTCATTAAAGTAATAAGGCGTAACCAATTCGATGATAGCAACCGATTTGCGTATTTTTTCCAGATCATCTTTGGCATACATGGCCTGGTAGTAACCATATACTGCTATCAATTCTAATTCGAAGTTTTCGGCTTTCTTTTTTAGCTCCGCCCTGGCCCATACCGTATCGCCGAGCATCACCCTGCTTATCAATTCCATACTTTGCTCATCCTTATATTTAACTCTGTAAACCGGCGTTTTCCCCAAGGCCTTTACAATTTCTTCAGCCACCAGGGTTGTTGAATAAGGATTCTGCCCTGTGATATAGTTGCTATCTCTCACCATATGGGGAAGCATGGCTTCACCCTTTTTATACTTTGCACCTCTAAGCAGCAACCTGTCCTCTAATAAGAAAGGGAATTCAGAAGCTGTTTTGCCAAACATGGTTTCTTCCTCATTGCAAAGTCCGGTCAACGATTTGTTTTCAACCAAATACTTATCACCCTTTTTTATATTGGCCAATGCTATCGTGCCATGACATAAGGCGGATACAATTGCCTTTTTTTTATCCATGTCTAAAATAAAGTCCTGCAGCGATGGATCTACTACGAGATCAAACATGGGGCCCTTACCACCTACAATATAAATGGCATCATAGTTTTTTGCCACAAGGGTTGAAGTAGGTTTGGTTTGTTCAAACAATTTCATGGCAATACTATCTTGCAATAGGATCTTATTGTATGGTTTGTCCTTGTTGAACTTATCCAGCTCTACCTTGCCACCTTTAGGGCTGGCCACATCTACTATAAATCCATTGGCTTTAAAAATGAGATATGCCTGGGAAAATTCATCCATTTCAAAACCAGGTCTTATTTTTCCCATGTCTTTCCCGTAGCTGCTCAACACCATTACTATTTTTCCAGATTTTGTCTGGGCAAAAAGTATGGCAGGTAAGATAATAGTGATAACAAATACTAACTTTTTCATTTGATTAAATCTATTTAATTAACTTTTATTGATTGAATTTTAAAAAATGATTGGTTGCCCGGCTATTGAAAATACTCCGGAACTATTAATGGTTTTTCCAATGGACGTTCCCACTTGTACGTCACCCCGTTTTATTTTTAATGTCCCTTTTTTCCCTGGCACACCTCCACCGCCGCTTATTCCGATAGAGGCGCTTGTTACACTTGCGGCATAAGTAATTTCTTTGCTCCACGGTAGTGACGTTACATCTGTTGGGCCAATGGCTTAATATTTTTTAACCGGGCAACCGATTTACCAATCCCGTAAACTACACCCTGTTATTTCTCATCAGCAAGGCAAAAGTATCACTGATCAATGCTGCGGAAGTTAACTTAAGTTAAGAAATTAAAGCTTTTAAAAAACGGATCTAACCGTGCTAGTTTTCCGGGCTCGCAAGTGTTGATAACAGTGGGTTTAAAGCCCGCTATTATGATTAGGAACAAGACATGTATGCGCCGTCATAAGCCATCATTAAGATTACTTTCGGCTACATTCATGAATGAATTTTCGTTGCCTTAAGTTCTTGCCAGATTACCCTGCAGGAAGGCAAACAATGATGGGTTTGGCTCTTACTAAAAACCGATACATGAGTAGTCGTTAGCCCGGGGAGGTTCGCTTTAGCGGGCCTACAAAGATTACTTTTCGATCGTCTTTGCTTTGATGGAAAACCTTTCATTTTTCAAAAACAACGAATAGGTAAATAAAATTGCGCAAAGTGCAATTCCAGATTTTATACAATCGGCGTAGCTGTTGATCATAATTCCGGAAATGAAAGCAAAAACAACATCAAATGTAAACCCAGCAAAAACCCAGTTCTTCAATTGTCTAAAATTTAGGATTAGTAAAACTAAAGATCCACATATTTTTGCCAATCCAAGGGTTGTAATAAAGTAGGGCGGATAGCCCATTTCTAACGTCTTGTTATACGTTACCGGATTTTTTGTAACTTCTAAATACCCACTTAGTGCAAAGAATACAGCTACCAAAGTTAAAAGCAAGTAATAGAGCTTTTTTTGTTTATTTTCCAACACCTAAATTATTATGGTGATTAATGAGTTGATTCGTCAGTCAATGTTTTAAAACAACCGCTATTCAAGAAAATCACCTTTGGTTGATTCTACAAAGAGCAATTATAAGGGCACACATATCCACTTTGTACCCGGGCCGATCCTTCTCCTTTTATTCAATTACGTTCTTGATGTAAGTAGTTTTGCAAATTGATCACTTATTCCTGTTGCTCTTCAATCAACTAAACGGAACCATTACCCGGGCACAATCATACCGAATAAATTTTGCCCAGATCGGTTCATTTGCAACGGTGTACTTTTCGCAAGATGAAAAACCAAATCATAGAAGTACACTGACTGAAAATTGAATGATCTTTTTCATTTTTTTCTATTGTGACACAAATAAATTATAAATCGCTGGATGAAATATTTGGCTGTCTACAGAAAGCCGAAGACTGTCTACAAACAACGCTTTAATGTCACCATGCAATTGCCTATCCGGGCAGGTAGCTCAAGCCCTGGCTCGCCTTGCAACCCAAACACCAGTGGATATACTCTATTTACTTGTCATTTGTTAGGTTAGAGATTTTAAATTTTGAGCGGGCGACCGATTTACCAACCCTGAAAACCAAACCCTTGTATTTCTCAACAGCAAGGCAAAAGTATAACTGATCAATGCTGCAGAACTTTACTTAAATCAAGACATACAAATTGTACAACATTGACCCTCATTAGGTGTGGGCTTCATCATTTGTTCAGCATAAACCGGAGCATTCACATAGCAAGCCAATTACTATACGTGTACAAGCTCTGTTTTTACTACAAAAGACCGAAGGCCTTTTTCCCTTAACCATTGGGTAGCGTAAACAATAATAAATACGGTAGTAGCTATTTCGATAACCGCAAAGAAGTAATAGTACTTTGTAACGCTACCCATAAACAAAGTAGCAATCATCACCATTGTTTTAATACTGCCCGCAATAATATTTGCCCAACAATTTGCTTTCCTCGCTAAAATCTTGCACAATAGGATCATAGCTATGGGGATTTCCATTAACATCCCGGCATAAAGCAAAAAGCTTTCGTCAATTACAAATCCCTCTACATTACCCATGAGGTACTGTTTCAGAAGTTTAGCATCCATTAGCCCGATTAAATCACAATACAGATAATTTAGGGTTACGAATATCCAGACTGCGCTAAGCAAATCTTTTCTGTTTTTCATGCTATCCGTTTTCTTTCTAAATACGTTTATAAAGTTTAATGCTCTCCCAACCTTAAATTGACAGCACGAAAATATTACCCTTGTGCAACTGTTGTATTGACTTCGGTTAAGAAAGTAGAAGGTTAGCAATTTTTAACATGGATAGATAGTGCATTGAATTGTATTTATGCACGGGTTCTAATTAATTCAAAAAGGTTAAGTGTGTGTTGCATGCTCCCCTCAATTTATTAACAATTAAATAGGCGACTAGAATATTTGGTATCCAAGACAACCAGGCTACAATTATATAAGCTGTACCATAGTTGCCAAAAGTTAAGATCAGGATAGGTAACCAAATTCTTAAGGTTACGGCTGCGAAGCATGCAGCATAGCTATATATCATCAAATATTGGTGTCTTACGAATTGGTTACGCTTGATTGCTAGATAAGCCATTAAAGTTGTGTAAAACCAGATTACTGACAAACAACTAAAACCCAGGCCAGCCCATTGCCCTTCGTCGGCAAACATAGCAATGAAAAAAGCTGAAGGAGCACTTAGTAACACTGATATAACATAGATATAGCCTACACTTTGGTGAATCTTTAGATAGCGATTTCTGACCTTTGTGCTAAATTGAATCCATCCAATAAATAATGCAATGCCCCCGAATGAAATATGTGTATAAAAACCGATTTTCCACATTAAACTGGAAAGCAATGCTACAGCCTTATTGTTTAAAATACCTACCGTTCCTTCACTGAA
>JBGSMI010000320.1:0-4464 GCA_041740215.1 Ferruginibacter sp. | reverse complement strand
TTCCGATAGCGCGAAAACCAGGTAGCGATGCCAAGGAGGATTATGAATATGAACGGTGTGGCGTGGCCAACATCTTTATGGCAAATGAGCCCTTGTCGGGTAAGCGGTATGTGAAAGTGACAGAAAGGAAAACGAAAGTAGATTGGGCACATTTTGTAAGAGAAATAGCAGATGTGCACTATCCTAATGCAGAAAAAATAAAATTGGTAATGGACAATTATGGAACGCACAAACCTGCTGCATTATATGAAGCCTTTGAACCAGAAGAAGCCAAAAGGATATGGGATAGATTTGATTTTGTCTATACCCCTAAACATGGAAGTTGGTTAAATATGGCCGAAATAGAATTACAGGTATTGATGGGGCAATGTTTGAATAGGAGGATTGATGATATTAAAATAATGGAAAAGGAAACCAAAGCATGGCAGCAAAGCCGTAATAATAAAGAAGCTAAGATTAATTGGCAGTTCACAAATGCCAAGGCACGAATAAAATTAAAAAGATTATATCCGACAATTTTGGCTTGACATGACACTAGCATAAAGTTTGTTAGCAAAATGGTTTCCCCAGTGTTGGTTAAAGCCAAATTTGAATTGCCAAATTGCATTGCCTTTTGCTTCAATTGTGCCAGAGTCAAAAGTAAACGTGATCTTTTAAGCCATTGTAAATATCTTTTAAATCATCAATCAGGTCTCCGCAAACATTTATCATATAAGCCTCATCCGTTGGATCAAAAAATTATGCCAGTAATTTGCATAATCGATCCTATCATTAATCAGTGAAATGATATCTTTATTTTCAATATCATATGAAACAAATTGTTTGAATGAATCATATTTTAAATCAACTGCCGGCAACTTGCTTACTTTGGATTATAAGGACAATAAGTATTGCTGTACGATCCATAAAAATTCTTTTCGCTTTTTGGTTTAGCTTGCCTATATAAATGAGCAATAAATTCTAGCTGCATTTAAGAAGTCAGGTAATTTCTTTGTCGAAAGAAATTTGTCAACTAATATTTTATTATTTTGGTTCATAATATATCGGTGGTAACATTTGTAATTACGCAATTAGCCGCTAATTGCTTTTGACCCAAGTGATTAATTTTTGAAAGTAATTAACAGCGCTTTTCTAATGTCGGATTGCGTCAATTCAATTACCAAATCGAATTATTTGATTTATTTAACGCATCCAAAACATTCGGGATACTCACAAGGATTTACTATTTTGTTCACTACAAAGTTTTCTTTACAGTACATGGGATAGCAATGGCATACTCTTTTACCGGTATTGGATGATGAATATGCAAAAGGTTTTTCATTCATCAGCCCAACGTCGTCAAACCCGTTTATTGCCCGTTGAGATACTTTGCTGAAAAAAGATGCGGCAGCTTTTTCTTATAGGAGAGATTGCCGACAGAGGACCCGCCATGGCTTGAAGACTAAAAACATCGGGGTGTTGCACTAATTTTTACTACTCTTATTTATTTGAATAAAAAAAGTAAGTGCATGTTTACACCTACCTTATTTGTTACATCCAATGTATTCAAATTTACATCTTTGGTAACGTCAAAATAGTGTTTGCGGGTACGTTTTTGTACACGGCCTTTGTAGCTAAAAAAAATTAAAGGTCAGGCTAAATGCTTTTTAAAAAGCAGGCTGCCACTATTAAAAAAAAGCGTGGTTCGTAAAACACGAACCACGCCATTGGTCTTATAAAATCAATAAAAATTTATTTTCAATTCGAAAGATACTCCCGGAAATTACTTTTCAATCATCTTGTAAACTTTTACATAATCTACTGCCATAGTAGCAGGAAAAGCATTGTTGTCGATGCCCTGTGCACCGCCCCAGCTACCACCTACTGCTACGTTTAAAATCATAAAGAATTTTTTATCAAACGGCCATGCCGTAAAACCTTTGTTCTCATTTAAAAATTCAAAATACTGTTCCCCGTCAATGAACCCACGAACCGCAAAGGGTGTCCAATCTACCCGATAAATATGAAAATCGTCTGTAGCAGTCGGTATTGTTTTTTGTGCACTTTTTTGTGTACCCTTTGTGTGGTTGTAGGCAGATGTATGCACGGTGGCATGAATCACATTTGGGTCGAAGCCTACATGCTCCATGATGTCAATTTCGCCGGAAGCAGGCCAGTTGCCATAAGTATTTTCACTGTACAACATCCAGATGGCAGGCCATGTTCCTCTGCCTCTTGGAAGTTTGGCCCGCACTTCAAATCGGCCATATAACCAATCGCCTTTTCCTCTGCTTATCAGGCGGGAGGAAGTGTATTCTTTTCCTAAAAAAGCTTCTTTCTTTGCAATGATATTAAGGTTGCCGTTTGTAACAGAAAGATTAGTGCCATTTGTATAATACTGTAGCTCATCATTACCGCCACCTGATCCATTTACTTCTAATGTCCACTTGGTGTTGTCAAGTCCGTTAGTAGTAAAATTGTCCTCCCATACCGGCGTTGTTTCAAATTGCCAGTTTTTTTCGGTCACCGGTTCTGCAAGCGCTACCGGAGGTATTATTTTTTTATCTGTGCAGTTACTTATTACCAGCGATAAAATCAGTGAACTGTAAACCAGTGATTGTTGAATCATTTTCATAAATTAATTTTATAAAGCTAAAAATTTAAATTGAAAAACAGTGCCGGATCCGTTGCCGGCCCTTAAAATCATTTTAGTGTTACTTATTTCTATAATGCGATAATTATTTTCTCGTGGTTCATCTGTAACGCCAAGAAAAATTGTTGCCGGATATAGTGGCATTTTAATGGTTCCCAGGCCTGCGACACCGCCAGTGGTAGCACTAAATGTGTAATCAACATTGGTATAAGATCGGTCGTTACCACAAGTGTAATTCGGGGCAATATTACCACCATTAAACGTAGCGCCGTTTGAATTATAGGCTAGCTTATTGGCAGCCGTAAAAGTGTACACATCATCTGCCTGACAAGCCTCAATAGCGCCGCCGGCAAAGTATTGCGCCGGGTTTGCTTCTGTACCTACTACAATCGGATTTGCACCCGCTGTGTCATCCAATTTCCAGCTTCTGGCAGTACCTCCTGTGAGAAAGCTTTTAATGTCATCAAGGCTCAGGGTTACTACTTTTTTCATTTTTACTTCCAGCAATGCCCCGTCAGGCAACACACTTCTTAATACCATTGTTGTGGCGGTGTAATTCATCACCTGGTATTTATTTCCGGCAACCACGTCGGTTGTTCCAATAAACGGCTTAGCACCGGATGGCAAACTATCCAATACGATCACCGGCAATTGTGATGCTTTGGCTATTACTTTAAAAGAGGCTGCATTGGCCCTTGCTGGCTGGCAGCTATAACCGGCTTGCACATCAAATGTTTCTCCGTTGGCATTGTAAGTAAACTTTCCTTCTTTACTAAATATATAAATATCATCTGCCTGGCAACCGGAAACACCCCCACTAAAATAAACAGCCGTAGCATCTGGAGATAATACTTTGATGGCATCTGCATCACTGCTCCAGGTCCATTCTTTGGAAGCACAATCTGTAAGTTTGGTATAGAAATCATTGGCACAAGCATCTGCTACGCCAACCACTTTTGTTACAGAACTATTGCCATTGGTACCTACAGTGGTAAGTGTAACATTGTAAATACCGCCCGTGACAAAAGTATGCATTGGATCTTTTGTTGATGACAATGCACTGTTATCACCAAAGCTCCATTGGTACAAAAACTCTTCTGTGCTCTTATTGGTAAAATTTACAGAATATGCATAGGGCAGGGTGTCATTTGCAGGCACTTGCAAAAAGTCGAATGCCGCAGTAGAGGAAGTTCCTGAAAATTCGTTTGCAGTTTTTTTACAACCGATAAAAAGCAGGGATAACACCAACGCCACTAACGCAATGTCTTTATAATATTTTTTCATATTGATTAGTTTATAATGTTAGTATCCTTCGTTTTGGGTAAGATTTGAATTTTTATCCCGTTCACCTTGCGGCACGGGCATGTAGCGATGCTTTGCTGAAATATTTGTTTTACCTGCTGCACGCATTACAGTTAAAAAATAATTTGGGTCGGGGTGACGTAATAAATCATACCAGCGGTGCATTTCAAAACCAAACTCAAGCCTTCGCTCGTTGTAGATAGCTGCTAAATAAGCTGCATCACTAAGCCCTGCGGGTAATGGTGCAAGTCCGGCCCTGGCTCTTACTAAATCGGCAGATGGTTTACCCAAAGCTGGCCCGGCTGCTTCAGCGTAAATTAACAGCACTTCCGCATAGCGCATAATGGGAATATTTAAAGCACAGGTCCATCCGCCATTATCGCCTAAAATATTTGCAAACGGAACAAAATATTTTCTAACGTTGAACCCGTTGGGAGACCCCACCAATTGTGCAGGTTGTGTGTACGAACCGAATTGATCACCAGGCAGCCACACCGTCGCTTTTATTATTTTTTCAATTATAGTACTGT
>JBGSMI010000363.1:0-24812 GCA_041740215.1 Ferruginibacter sp. | reverse complement strand
GTTTCCTGGGGAGCGGCCTACTGGCAATATTTTGAAGATCTTGACAAAATCACTTCTGCCGCTACACCACTTAGACTAAGCAAGCAATTATTTATAGAAAAAAATAGCGATAAGGGACCTGTATTACAAGCCATTTCTGATGGAACAACGTTAAAAGTAGGGGATAAAGTAAAAGTCAGGATTGAATTAAAAGTGGACCGGAATATGGAATATGTTCATATGAAAGATATGCGTGCAGCGTGTATGGAACCCGTAAATGTAATCAGTGGTTATAAATACCAGGGAGGTCTGGGATACTATGAAAGTACTAAGGATGCCAGCACAAATTTCTTCTTTGGATCGTTAGTAAAAGGAACCTATGTATTTGAATACCCGGTTTTTGTAACTCATGCTGGTAATTTTAGCAATGGCATTACTACTATTCAATGTATGTATGCACCCGAGTTTACCAGCCATAGCGAAGGGATAAGGGTTAGTGTGGAGGCCCCTTAAATTGCAATAGGAATTGAAATTATGATAATTGATGAGCCCGTTGTTTTTATAACAAAGGGCTCATCAATTTCTGCATTCATCTATATTCCAGAAGCATTTATAGCAAAAGGAGGTATTTTCGCAACTTGAACAATATCAATTCACCCAGTATCAAGGATTGGTTTAAAAATGATACTTTTCAATTAGCAGTTTTCCCATCAAACCCTTACCTTTGCAGCCCCGTAAGCAAATTTGCCCGGGAATTAATTAATTTTTTAAACTTAAAATCAGGGAAATGAACAATTACGAATTGATGGTGATTTTTACCCCTGTGCTGTCTGAAGAGGAATTTAAAGCCGCTCAGAACAAGTTCGCAACAATCGTTAAAGAAAACGAAGGCGAAGTAGTGCACACCAATCCCTGGGGACTAAAATCACTGGCCTATCCCATTGCCAAAAAGACCACTGGTCTGTATTGGGTAATGGAGTATCAAGCGCCAACCAGCTTCAATGAAAAGTTGAAAACTCAACTTTTACGTGACGAATCAGTGATGCGTCACATGTATACTGTACTCGATAAATACGCCGTCGATTACAACAACAAAAAGAGAAGTGGCGGAAAATTTTCACCTAACGAAAAAGCGGGAGCATAATCATGGCAAAACCAAACGAGATAAAATATCTCACAGCGATCAAAGCTGAAAAGCGTCCAAAAAAATATTGCCGCTTTAAAAAAATGGGTATTCATTATATTGATTATAAAGATGCCGATTTCTTGAAAAAATTCCTCAACGAACAGGGTAAATTATTACCACGTCGTTTAACAGGAAACTCTTTGAAGTTTCAACGTAAGGTGAGCGAAGCAGTAAAGAAAGCCCGTCAAATGGCAATTTTACCGTACGTTACCGACCTATTAAAATAAAATTTTTCACCACCCTAATCCGCTGCGGCGGAGAAAGCCCTTAAATGAGGTTGGGTAAAAATGCAAACAATATGCAGGTAATATTAATACAGGATGTAAACAATCTTGGCGGTGCCAACGAACTGGTAACTGTAAAAAACGGTTACGGCCGTAACTTTTTAATTCCTTCTAAATTAGCGATTGAGGCTAGCCCAAGTAACCTGAAACAAAGGGAAGAAAAAGTAAAGCAACAAGCTAAGAAAGAAGCTAAATTATTGGCAGAAATCAACAGTGTAATTGCGACATTAACCAACGGAGCATTGAAAATTGGTGCTAAAACTGGTACAACTGGTAAGATTTTCGGTAGTGTAACTTCTGTTCAGATTGCTCGTGCAATTAAAGAACAGAAAGGCTACGAAATTGACCGTCGCAGAATTACAATTCTTGATGATGTTAAAGAATTAGGCACATTTAAGGCAAAAATCGATTTCGGAAACGGTAACGAATGCGAAGTTGAATTTGAAGTAATTGGTGAATAATTTCAAGATGATTTAATGTATAATCCGCTCAATATTTGAGCGGATTTTTTTTACCCCATATTCAAGATGAACAACAATACTCCCTCCACCTAAGGTATTGTTAAGGAAAAATAAATACTTCTAATAAAAGATATCAACTCTCATTAAAAATATTCATATAAGTTGGCTGATTCATTTCTGTTAAATGATATTTCTTCAACAGGAAAACGCTTTCCTTTGTGCTATTTCACTCAGAAATTACAAAATGCCTATTCGATCTAAATTATAAACTATGCAGCAAAAAATATATTCCACGTTATTTCTTAGCGCATTTTTCTCTTGCCTCCTTTTTATAAGCTGCAACAACTCTGCAGAAAAAACTCTAACAAACAAAGACACCATTCCAAAAATCAGCGCTGTTGAAATGGGAATTGAAGGAAATTTCAGCACACAGCAGAAGCTTAAATTTGACAGTACGGATATCATAAAATTTCTTGACAGCTTTCCTCAGTTCAAGATATTTAATAAGGAAATCAATAGTTTTTATATCAACAGAAGCTATGCCTATGCCTGGTATGACGAAAATGGCATGATTGAACCAGCCCATAATTTATTCAACCGAATTCAAAATATAAGTGAAGAGGGAGTGCCCGATATGGTCCCATACAAAGACAGATTTATCAATTTGATTGATTCAGCAGTTGGAAATGATTCCGCTTCTCCAGTGCTTGAATTAATGCTCACATCACAATACTTTGCTTACGCCAAAAGGGTTTGGCAGGGTTTGGATGAAAAAGAAAGTTTGGAAATGGAATGGTATTTACCCCGAAAAAAAATCACCAGTCAACAATTACTAGACTCTATGTTAACCGGAAAAAATACGTTGGAAAATTCCAGTGTATTCAAGCAGTATAGGATGCTAAAAGAATATCTAAAGAAATATAACTTTCTAAAAGGTACGGCATCTTTTGCTAAAACTATCTCCACAAAAAATAGCTACCAGTTATCAGATTCATCTTCAAGTATTGGAGCAATCCGTGAACGCCTTTTTTTGTTGGGTGATCTGAAAGAAAATACCACATCCAACAGGTTTGACACAAGTTTGGTAGACGCTGTAAAAAATTTCCAACGACGGTTAGGATATAAAGAAGATGGGAAAATAAACAGCACACTCCTTGCAGAAATGAATACACCAATTGAAAAGAGAATTGAGCAAATATTGGTTAATATGGAAAGATGCCGTTGGGTTCCGGTTCAATTAAAAAGCAATTATCTAATAGTAAATATCCCCGAGTTCAAATTACATGTTTATGACCAGGATAGCATTGCTTTCAGCATGAATGTAGTTGTTGGCAAGTACCAGAATAAAACGGTTGTATTTAATGGTGAAATGAATCAGATTGTATTTAGCCCCTATTGGAATATCCCTTCAAGTATTTTAAAAAAGGAAATCCTGCCTGCGATCAGAAGAAATTCCAACTACCTGGCAAGGCATAATATGGAATGGAATGGTGGAAACGTAAGGCAAAAACCTGGCCCCAATAATTCCTTAGGGCTGGTTAAATTCCTTTTTCCAAATTCGCATAGCATCTACCTGCATGATACACCCGCTAAGTCATTGTTTAACGAGGAAAGAAGAGCCTTTAGCCATGGCTGCATCCGTGTAGCAGAGCCAAAGAAACTGGCAAACTATTTATTAAGAGCCGACGAAAACTGGAATGAAGAAAACATTACAAAAGCAATGGAGAAAGGAACAGAACAATACGTAACCTTAAAGAAAAAAATACCGGTTTTTATCGCATATTTTACTGCTTGGGTAGATAGGAAAGGACAACTCAATTTCAGGCAGGACGTGTACAAAAGAGACAGTCGTTTGGCAAAATTAATATTGAAAAAGCCTATTATATGAAATCTTTTTGAAAATCTTTGTTTTTTTAAATAAATTGCTACATTTGTAAGGCTTTAGTGGTTTTAGTATTTCGTCGTTAGCTGATTGTACACTTTTAGATGTTCCTTTTCAGTTCATTGTACCAACTAGATCATTATGCTTTTTTTTAATTTTTAAAAGTTTTTACAATGAACATTTACGTAGGAAATCTAAGTTGGACAATGACCGACGAAGATCTAAGCAGTCTTTTCACTCAATTTGGAACTGTTACCAGTGCCAAAATTCTGAAAGACAAAATGAACGGCCGCAGCAAGGGTTTTGGTTTCGTTGAAATGGATGACGCAGAAGCAGCAAAAACTGCTATAGCTAATTTAAACGAAAGTGAAGTTCAAGGTCGTAAATTAATCGTTAACGAATCACAACCACGCCAGGAAGGCGAAGGTGGATTTAAAAAACGTAGCTTCGGCGGTGGAAGCGGCGGCGGCGGTGGCTACAAGAAAAGCGGGGGCGGTGGATACGGCGGCGGCAGTGGATACGGCGGCGGCGGCGGTAGAAGTGGCGGAAGCGGTGGCTACGGCGGAAGCGGTGGCAACAGAAGCGGTGGAAGCGGTGGTTATAACAAAGATTATTAATCCATCACCAACTGATATAAAAAACCCTCGTTTTTAACGGGGGTTTTTTGTTTCAGAGGTAGGTCGTCTTTCTTAAAAGCCTGAATAGAAAACACGTTATCGTAAGATTTTTTGAACCAAAAACGGGAAAAAATTGCTTCCGTGCTATATCATATCATCCGGACATTAGATTCATAAATTTTCGATTTAGTTTTTTGTGATATTATTGAACATTAGCCATTTTTACCTGAATCTTATTATCCGGTGCTTTTATTTCCAAATGGTAAATACCACAAGGCAATTTAGCATTGGCGATGATTGTTTGTGAACTGTTTGGACTATTGACCTGCAATTTTCCAGAATAAACAACTTGACCATTAGTATTAATTAACCTCAACTGATAAAGACCGGTCGCCTGGTTTGCAAATTGTAGATTGATAAAATTACCCTGAATTGGATTTGGATAAATAGCGACAGCAGCCTCGCCCGTAGTTCCATTGTTAACTTTCACAATCTCACTAAATTTCGCTGTTCCATCCAGGTCTATACTTTTGATACGGTAAAAACCATTACCAGTAAAAGGTTGATTATCTATCAATGAATAACTGTTATACTGATTTTTAAATCCAATTACTTTAATTGAATTTACAAGGTTGAAATCGGCTCCATTTGAAGACCGTTGAACTTCATACTTTTTGATGTTGATTTCATTTTCAACCTTCCATTCAATTGCTATTTTATCATTTATCTTAAATCCTTTTACAAATCCGAAGGTTACAGGAAGTACCGCCCCAGCAATGTTTGTAAAATAAATAATCTTAAACCGATTTACATTTGCAGATCCAGCATCTGTGTTCACTGTAAAATTAATTTTGGTTGTTCCGTTAAGGGTAAGTGGCAGGTTGGTTCCCTGGTACGAATCCTGCAATATTGCCTGCATGCCCGGATGGTCAAGATTTGTCGTTGTAAATTCAAACTGGTAATTGCGCTTGGTAGTTTTCCATAATTTAAAAAAAAGGGTGTCACTTTTTGAAATTAAGGGTCTGCGCTCTACCGATAAAACAGACCCGTATCTTACTATTCCAAGGTTTTCATTGATATTGGTGAACTTAAAAGCATCCTCCAATAAAACACTGTCGTGATAAAGATCATTGTATTCAGTGTAGACACCATCTGCCAGAATAGTTGTATTGTTGACATTCAACAGGTATAAAGTGGTTCTTATACTCACTTTGCCGGTAAGTGGAGAGTTGCCGTTTTTCATATTCGAAATAGTGGTTTTTATTCCATCACTTTCTACCTTGACTTCCACAGGATTTCTCGAAAATAAAAAAGTTGAAAGTAATAAGAACGCAATACTTAACATCATCGGCAGGTAATGTCCATAAAAATTGTTTCGGACTGGTGGTAGGGTAATGCCAACTTGTTGTAGGGTAAAGTTGCAAGGTTGCATGGTACTTTATTTTTGTTAGAAAATTGGATTAGAAACATTGCATCTTATGTTTCATCTATAACGATAACGCCGCCTTTTTCATAATTATTTCGACCCAATACCATAATGACCCATCAAAAGGCAGCTTGTAGTAAGCCGCCTACAAGATGTATAAACAATGATCTCATAACAGTAGATGCCTGAACTTATTTAAACTGAAAATGATCTCAAAAAAAAATCGAAAAAAAGGAAAAATAATTGGTTGGTCGGTAAATCGGAGTCCATTTAGGAGATAATCAGTTCGGGAGAATATGCAAATGATTTAAACTTGAGTATCATTGTGGTATTTCACACAAGATATAGAAGTCAGTACTATGCATAAAATGCTGTGATTATCTAACTTTGCTCATTGATTGAGAACTTTACACAAGAAAAAGAAAACGAAGGGATTTAAAAACTAAATTGTTATTAAAGCATTTCCCCGCAAACCTACCATTGTTGATTTTATTGGTCTGTTTAGGAAACGTAAAACGGGTTTCACAAAAAGTGAAACCCGTTTATATTAAATAATAAATCTTCTTTACGACTTAACTAACACTAAAAGGTTGTTGTTTTACTTTTTCCACAATTGTAACCTTTCTATTTGGAGCATGGTTAAACTCGGGTAACATCTTGCTTAGGATAGGTGTTATCATCTCATTGTTATGAGCAGTTGCTACTGCCTCCAGCTTACTTAAAAGGGAATAAAAATTAGGGTTAGTTTCCAAACTTTTTTTAGCCCTTAAAATTTTCGGATGACTGGTTGGCGCAAACTCTTCTGAATCTTTAAATAATTCTTCATACATTTTTTCACCAGGACGAAGTTGAGTGAATTGGATGTTAATATCTACTCCTGGTACAAATCCGGCCAGTTGAATCATCCTCGTAGCAAGATCCAGTATCTTAACAGGCTTGCCCATATCAAACAATAAAATATCACTCGATTTGCCAATTTTACCTGCCTCTAAAACCAATTTAGCTGCTTCAGGAATGGTCATAAAGTAACGGGTAATATCCGGGTGAGTTAACGTTACCGGCCCTCCCTGCGCAATTTGTTTTTTAAACGTGGCTACAACAGACCCTGCTGATCCAAGCACATTGCCAAATCTGGTGGTAATAAATTCAGTATTGGACTCTATTCTGTCATTTAAAGACTGAATATATATTTCAGATACCCGCTTTGTTGCTCCCATTACATTTGTAGGATTAACTGCTTTATCTGTAGAAACAAACACAAACTTTCTAACGTTGTGTAACATAGACAAATCAGCGATTAGCTTTGTACCAAAAACATTCGTAAGCACTGCCTCACTACAAAAGGACTCCATCAACGGTACATGCTTGTAGGCGGCGACATGAAATACAACATCAGGTTTAAAATTAATAAAAACGCCTTTCATCCTTAAATAATCTCTAACTGAAGCAACTTCTATTTGTATCGGTTGTTGCATCCCTTTTTGCTTTAATTCATATTCTAAATCAAACAAACCCGATTCAGATTGATCAAGCATGATCAGCTTTTTCACATTGTGTCCAATCAATTGACGACAGATTTCACTTCCTATTGATCCGGCGGCGCCGGTTACAAGAATTGTCGCATTTTGATAATTTGCTTTAGAAAGATTATTTGGAAGAATAATTTCGTCTCTCTGCAGAAGCTCTTCAATATTCATTTCCTTAACCTGCTTTCTCTGAAATAATCCACCCGACCATTGATTGGCCGGCGGAACCAAATTCACCTTTATCTTGAAGGGAGCACATAAGTCAGTAAGTGCAATTTTACGATCCACTGAAAGCCTGTCAATCGCTATATAAATCTGTGTGATTCCTTTCTTTTTAAATAATTTGCTCAACTGAGTTCCTGACGCATTATAAATAGGTAAGCCTTCCAGTTTTTTCCCAATCTTATAACTACTGTCATCAATAAAACCAACCAATGTAGTGTTTATTTTAGCATCTTGTTCCAAAACTTTCTTTGTAATTTGTCCCATCATGCCAGCTCCAAAAATTAATGTTCTGTGAACCGGGTTTGGTCTTGCCTGCGCCATAAAATAAATCTCTTTCACCAGTAAACGAAATGCTACAAGTATAAACATTACCGCAAACAAATTAATCAGCAACATAGCCATTGAAACTTTTGCAGAATAAATGTGTTTACTATCCAATACGTAAATAAACGTCCAAATGCCGAATTGTAAAAATGAAAACTTAATTACCCTTAAAATATCCTTGATTTCAGAATATCTAATAATTCCCTTGTAGATAGAAAAAACGATTATACATACTATACTAATAAATACATTTGCAATCAACCCTGGTATAAAAGAAACCATATCCGGAGCATCAACGGAGAGATGCTGAGCCAGAAAAAAAGAGAAGAAAAAAGATCCGGATATTAAAATTATATCACAACAAAAAATAATCCATCTTGGAGCAAAATTCTTAAAAAGACTGTTGGTCATAAAATTCAGTTTAATTTGGGGAACAAGGATAAACTATTATCAAAAACTAAAAAATCATCCTATTAACGAAAAATTATTAATATTATTACATGTCGTAAGTGAACTAAATTAAAGCAACTATGTAACAGTTTTTTTGAATTTGGGCGTAAAGATAAATGTTTTATTTTCAAAATACGTCGACTTAAAATTTCCATGGAATACATATCAAATGAAGTTTATTGTAAACAAAGATTATAATGATAATCCCGCAAATATCTGTATAAACATACCTTTATCTTGTAGCAATATCTCTACTTTTAGTTTTTTTTGCTACAATTACATAACGATAAGTTAACCCCCTGTTTGCCATTAGCTTGAAATAACATTTAAACTATTTCATGAAAATACGTAGGCTTTAAATGTGCCTAGGTACTCATGTAAAACATAATTCATCAATCCGATATTACTGAAGGAAGGCCACCATTTAAGCCCCCTTTGCAAAGGCCCTTCATGAACCTTAAAATTAGTGGGAGCCGCTGTAGGAATGAACCCCTCCATTTTAAACAATGCTATCGCTCTCGGCATGTGCATGGCATCTGTAACGATGATAAGTTTAATTTTTTTATCAAACACTTTTCCAAGTTCTCTCGCTTCTTCCTGTGTAGTTGAAGGATTATTTAAAGTTTCAATTTCATTTGCATTTATCCCCAAAATGATGGCCGCCCTTTTTGTGACCTCTGCCTGAGTTTCCAAACCAAGTGATGAATTACCCGAACATATAATCACACTGTTTTTTATTGCCCGATGTATCCTGATTCCCTCTGCCAGCCTTCCTAAAGCTGGTAAACCAATCTGTTGATTTGCGGGTAATCTATCATCTAATGAATATCCGCTGCCCAACACGTGTACCAATACCTTGCCAGTATCTCTACTATTTACAGCCAATTTAAACGGTAGGTATTTATCCTCCAATCCTTTGGCCAGATATTTAGGCAAATACTCCGTCGCACTTACCAAAAAAAGCAATATTATAAAACCAATCATCCAATTTGAAACCCGCTTTTTTTGATACCTTCTAAATAGAAAAGCTACAAGCAAAAGAATCATCAATCCGTTTATCACGGTCGCCTGACCTTTTAAATCATATAAAAATGCATGCATGTACCTGTATTTTTTTGAATTATCCAAACGTAACAACCCCGAAAATTAAGCAACAACTGTAGTAGGACTGATTAACACACTATATAAGCGTTAATAAAAAAAGCCCATACAAATCGATGGGCTTTAACTAGATTTATACTATAGTTTGATTAATTAAATCTCTTCTGCGCCTTCAATCAGTACGATTGTTTTGTTATTCAGTACTTCTACAAATCCGCTTATTATGGTATAAGAGACTGTGGCTGTTTTGTCATTAAGCACTTTCAATTTACCAGCTTTTAATGCGCTTACCATTGGAGCATGCTTATCTAATACTTCGAAAGATCCGGTTATGCCTGGTAATTGAACGCCATATACTTCGCCACTAAATATTTTTTTCTCAGGAGTTAATATTTCTAATGTCATATACCTGGCCCGTATTCAGGGATCTTGGTTTTTTATGATGATTAATGTTCAATAAATTTAATGCTACTGCATTATAATATTCCGTTTGGCTTTCTCCCAATTTACCCACCATTACCTCTGCAATCAACAAACAATTATCTTATAAACTAAAGCCAATAAAAGCTACAAAATGAATTAAGTTAGAGCGTCACGAAAAACCCAGGTTATGAATGATTATGCCTGTGCAGCAGCCATTAAACTTTTACCCTTCGCAACTGCATCTTCCAAAGTTCCTACCAGATTAAAAGCGGCTTCAGGATATTCATCAACTTCACCATCCATAATCGAATTGAATCCACGAATTGTATCCTCTATCGGAACCAATACTCCTTTTAGACCCGTGAATTGCTCTGCCACGAAGAAAGGCTGACTAAGGAAACGTTGAACTTTACGAGCTCTTGAAACGGTTAATTTATCTTCATCACTCAATTCATCCAATCCAAGAATAGCAATAATATCCTGTAATTCTTTATAGCGCTGCAAAATTAATTTTACCCTGTTTGCCGTGTTATAGTGTTCGTCGCCAACAATTAAGGGAGTTAATATCCTTGAAGTAGAATCCAATGGATCAACTGCTGGATAAATACCCAAATCCGCTATTTTACGACTCAATACGGTTGTAGCATCTAAATGCGCAAAAGTTGTAGCTGGAGCGGGATCGGTTAAATCATCCGCTGGTACATAAACCGCCTGTACCGACGTAATAGAACCATTTTTAGTAGATGTAATTCTTTCCTGCATCAACCCCATTTCAGTTGCAAGTGTTGGCTGATAACCTACCGCACTTGGCATACGTCCTAACAAAGCCGAAACTTCAGAACCCGCTTGCGTAAACCTGAAGATATTGTCTACAAAAAATAAAATGTCCTTTCCTTGTCCAGTGCCATCTCCGTCACGAAAATATTCTGCAATAGTTAAACCACTTAAGGCAACACGAGCCCTTGCCCCCGGTGGTTCGTTCATTTGACCAAACACAAAAGTCGCTTTTGATTCTTTTAGGTCTTCCATATTCACAGCATTCAAATCCCATCCGCCTTCTTCCATGCTATGCTTAAACTTTTCGCCGTAATTCATGATACCTGCTTCAATCATCTCTCTCATCAAATCATTCCCTTCCCTTGTGCGCTCTCCTACTCCTGCAAATACGGATACGCCACTATATGCTTTTGCAATATTATTAATCAGTTCTTGAATCAAAACTGTTTTACCAACTCCGGCGCCACCGAATAAACCAATTTTACCACCTTTTGCGTATGGCTCAATCAAATCGATTACTTTAATACCAGTGAACAAAATTTCGTTAGCTGTACTTAAATTTTCAAATAAAGGTGGCTTAGCGTGAATGGGACGACCACCAACTTTGCTTACCTGCGGCAAACCGTCAATTGCATCGCCTGTTACATTAAATAAACGCCCTTTAATAGCATCACCAACCGGCATTGCAATTGGCTTTCCGGTATCAACCACTACCATCCCACGAACTAATCCCTCTGTACCATCCATAGCGATGGTGCGAACACTGTCTTCACCCAAATGTTGTTGTACCTCCAACACCAAAGTATCGCCGTTATCACGTTTCAATTCTAGTGAGTTCAAAATTTCTGGAAGATTACTATCGCTATCAAATTGCACGTCTACTACGGCACCAATGATTGACTTTACTTTACCGGTATTGGCCATAAACAAGATTTTATTGTATTTAGGTCTATTTTCAGGGCGCAAAGGTAGGGGTTAGGGATTAAAATTTGAAATTTGATAGTTCATATTTTAAGGATTTTACTTTTTGAAGGAGATATTTTTACTTACCAGCTTCCAGTATGTATGTATGGCGAAAAGAAGATTGTAAAAGTCATCGCCACTTTCCGGGTAAAGGTTATTGACATAATGATTGATTACCTATCCCTTAATGACTTATTATTTTTAGGTTGCTTCTCACTATAAATAACAGTTCATTTATTTATATTACATATTTTCGCTGGGTTAAAAAACTTGTTTTATTAAATTTTCAACAAGCGAATTTATCACAGGCACTTTTCAACCATTCATGTTGGTGGTACTGAAAAATTTATAAAAACAGAGCGGCGTTAATGACAAAAACAATTGGTACTACATTTAAGATCATCAATATTATCGTTCTGGTTCTTTACTTATCTGCCTGCCTAAATCCGTTTCTGCCTGCCGGAAAATTCTGGATGATTGCGATTTTAGGGCTGATTTTCCCAATACTTGCAGCCCTTGTAGTTTTGTTTTTTCTAATTTGGTTGGTTTTCCAATCTAAGTGGTGCATCCTTTCTTTGGCCGCCCTATTGATAAGTTGGCAGCAAATTTCAGTGGTAGCTGGTTTCAACAGCAATAAAAATTTTATTTACAATAAACCTGCTGAGACAATCAGAGTTTTATCATGGAATGTTTCAAGCTGGAGTGAAACAAATAAGGCTGGCGTTAATAAATTGGAATCCAGGCGGCTGATGCTAGATTTAATAAAACAGCAGCAGGCTGATGTAATTTGTTTGCAAGAATTTTGGGATACCGAATACAAACGAGATAATTATTCAATTCTGCAAATTTTCAAGGAAATGGGCTATCCACATAGTTATTTTGTGAAATCTTTTTTGAATAATAAAAATCAAAAAATGGGTGTTGCCATAATATCAAAATACCCTATCACTGATACTGCAAAATTTTATTTTGGTGAAGATCATTTTTCCGAACACCTAATTTATGCTGACATCCAGTTTAACAATCAAAAAATAAGATTCTTCACTACACATCTCCAGTCGGTCAGGTTTGATAACGCCGAATATACTGCACTTCGTAAAATAAAACGGACGGATGAAAGTGGTTTAAAAGACTCCCGAACAATAGTACACAAATTAAAATATGCGTACAGTTATCGCGGTACCGAGGCTGGTATAGTAAAACAAAAAATACAGGCAAGTCCTTACCCCGTTGTAATTTGTGGCGACTTTAATGATGTGCCCAATTCCTATACCTATTTTACGATCAAGGGGGATTTGCAGGATGCCTTCGTAAAAAAAGGGAGAGGACTCGGAAGAACTTTTCAGTACCTCTCGCCTACTTTAAGAATTGACTACATTTTAGCCGATAAAAAATTTAAGATTGAGCAATATAACCGAATAAAAGTTCCCTATTCCGATCATTATCCAATAGCCGCAGATGTAAACACCAGCCCCTAACTACTGCCGGATATTTCCATTATTTAAATATAATGACAATCGTAATTTCATTCAGCAAAAAAATTAGCCCTATACCTGCATCTTGGACTGCGTAGTTGAGGGCGTATTTAAAATTGTCGCAGTTCAATAGATGGTTGCCAACCTTTTTTAAAGTGTTTTTAGCAGAAAAGAACCTGCACAAGGTTGGCAACCCTTCCGAAAATTTTAAATGCACCCGTTGTTGAGTTATCACCATTCAAATCACAATAAACAATTAAATTTGCAACTTAGATATAATTAATATGACGACAGAAACAAAAAGACAAAAACAGGTTGCCGGCTTGATCAATGAAGAATTAAACGACATCTTTCGCCGCATGAACCTATTAATGATAGACAGTGGAATGATCTCCATCTCGAACGTTAAGATAACACCCGATCTTTTTGAGGCAAGGGTCTATCTGAGTATGTTCCAGGTGAAAGATACCCAGGCCGCATTACTGAAGTTTGAGGAAAAAAACAAGGATATCCGTAAAGAATTGGGCACCAGGGTTCGCCACCAGTTGCGCAGTATTCCAGAGCTAAAATTTTTTATTGATGATACGCTGGATTATGTTTTTAAGATGGAAGAGCTTTTTGAAAAAATAAAAAAGGAAGACGGCCCCAAGCCAAATTTAGGCATTGAAACAACCGATTAATAGATACAATTACTGATTCAATAAAACGCCCCTTTCGGGGGCAAGGCTATGTATTTAACCTTTGCCTGGAGATACTTTAAAGCAAAAAAAAGTGCCAATGCCATCAACATCATTGCATGGGTAACCGTAGGCGTAATTGCCTTTGCCACTGCATGCCAAATACTGGTGCTTAGTGTTTTCAACGGGTTTGAAGGATTGGTTAAATCTCTATACTCCTCTTTTTATACAGATATCAAGATCATTCCGGTCAAGGGGAAAACCTTCACCTTAACACCTGATCAAATTAAATTGCTGAAACTACAGCCAGGCATTAAAGCTATATCATTGATAGCCGAAGAAAAGGCACTGCTTCAAAATGAAGACATACAAACCATTGTGTACCTTAAAGGTGTAGACTCAAATTATCAACAAGTAAGTGGTGTTTCGGGCAAAATCGTAGAAGGTAAATTTAGTACCGGAGATGCAGATAATCCGGGATTGATATTAGGGTTAGGGATTCAAAATGCGGCTGCGGTTAACATTGAGGGAAGAATGGGGGCAAGTTTGTTAACGCTTATATTACCTAAAAAAAGTAAAATTTCAGTTGCCGACCCGTTAAAGTCATTAAGTGAGGGTCATGTGGAAGCTACCGGGGTATTTGCCATACAACAAGATTTTGACAATAAATATGCCATCACTAATATCGATTTTGTAAAACAACAAATGGGTTTTTCAGCCAATGAGTATAGTGCAGTTGAACTAAAAGTAACCAATACGAATTCGCTGACTGACATACAGCAACAACTGTCATTATTACTAGGCAGCTCCTTTAAAGTACAAACCAAATACGAGCAAAACACAAGTCTTTATAATACCATGCGGCTGGAGAAATGGGCGATTTATGCAGTATTGACATTGATTCTATTCATCGCTGCCTTTAACATGATTAGTGCACTTACAATGTTAGTACTTGAAAAACGAAAAGACATCAGCGTGCTGCAAAGCATGGGAGCCGATAAAAATATGATTTTAAAAATTTTCCTAAGTGAAGGTCTTTTGCTTGCCAGTATCGGCGCTATTAGTGGAGTATTGATGGCACTCATCATTTGTGTTTTACAAATAAAATTTCATTTAATAAAACTACAGGGAGGCTCTTTTTTAATCGACTACTTTCCGGTTGAACTACAGGCATCCGATTTTATGCTGGTTATTTCCACCGTAACTTTCATTGCTTTTTTAGCATCCTTTTTTCCTGCCCGCAAAGCTTCCAATCAACAGGTAGAATTACGGTAGTAACCATCAATTTTAAAATAAAAAAGCCTCCAAAAAGTGAAGGCTTTTTTAAAATAATGTTTTCTGCAAATTAGTAATCCCCCATTGTTTCCGGTAACTGAGCCAATGCTTTTTGCAATTGCTCATCGTTGGGTGCAATACCATGCCATTCGTGACTACCTTCCATAAAATCAACACCTTTTCCCATTTCTGTTTTCATTAGTATCACAATAGGTTGACCTTTTCCGATAAAAGTTTTAGCCAGGTTTAATGTTGAAACGATCTCATCTATATCATTTCCTTTTTCAAGTACGATTACTTTCCATCCAAATGCTTCAAATTTTCCTGGAAGATTACCCAGATTCATCACTTTTTCGGTGGGCCCATCAATTTGCTGACCATTCCAATCTACTGCTGCAATCAGGTTGTCTGCCTTTTTGTGCGCTGCAAACATGATTGCTTCCCAATTTTGTCCTTCATCCAGTTCGCCATCGCCACACAATGAGTAAATAATGGCCGCATCACCATTGAGCTTTTTAGCCAAAGAAGCGCCCAAGGCAACACTCATGCCCTGGCCCAGGGATCCGCTGGCTATTCTTACGCCTGGCAAATGTTCATGAGTCGTAGGGTGCCCTTGCAACCTACTATTTAATTTTCTAAAAGTTGCAAGTTCTGCTACTGGAAAATAACCGCTTCTTGCCAATACACTGTAAAAAACCGGAGATATATGCCCATTACTTAAGAAAAATAAATCTTCTCCTTTTCCATCCATATTAAAGGCAGGATCATGCTTCATGATACCAAAATACAACGCAGTCAAATAATCCGCACATCCCAATGAACCTCCAGGATGTCCACTTTGAACTCCGTGTACCATACGTACAATATCTCTTCTTACCTGACTTGCTATTCCTTTTAAATCATTCATTGTATTTTTTTTATGCGATGCAAACCTACTTCAAATAGCTACATGAGCAAAGTAAAAGTTGATATAAGTGTACTATTAAATAATAACTTTTAGAGTTGTTCGTTATTGTAGCGGCGACATCTTGCTAAAAAAGTTGATGTGAAAGCCAGATTTTTCCTTGTAAAATTTTAAAAACCAATGGATTTTGATTATGTTGTGAGAAGTTGAAGAGATAATCTACCCATAATAATTAAAAGAGTTTTACATTTGTTCTAAACTCAGAATATTTAACACATCTGGCATGCATAATATATTACTTAGTGGAACACTTGCATTCTTAATTACTTTTTTTGCAATACCCATCATTATACAGGTTGCCAGAGAAAAGAAATTATTTGATGAACCAGACGAAAGAAAGGTTCATAAAATGGTGATTCCTACGTTGGGGGGGCTTGGCATCTTCGCTGGATTTATTCTGGCTTTATTGTTGGGTGCGCCATTAAACTCCGGTGAATTACAATATTTTATTGCAGCAGCCATCGTTATTTTCTTTTTAGGCATAAAGGACGATATACTAATCCTTTCTGCCGGAAAAAAATTCGTAGGTCAATTAGTAGCTGCAGGTATCATTATCAAGTTTGGTGGTGTGCAAATTACAAATATGCACGGCTTTTTAGGGATAACAGAGATACCAAATTTAGTCAGTATTGTCTTTACCTTATTCACCATCATTGTTATCGTAAACTCCTTTAACTTGATTGATGGCGTAGATGGATTAGCAGGCTGTCTTGGTTTGTTAACTGCGCTTGTTTTCGGTTCTTACTTTTTTTACACCGGCTATACGATGTATGCGGTAATGGCATTTTCTTTAGTGGGTAGTTTAATTGGCTTTTTAATTTACAATTTTTCTCCGGCCAAAATTTTTATGGGTGATACCGGGTCTTTATTAATTGGATTGGTAAATTCGATTATGGTTGTAAAATTCATTAACATTGCTGGCAATGAAAACTCCCCATTACCGTTGCAAGCCGCTCCGGCATTGGGCATGGCTGTTTTATTAATTCCATTATTTGACACATTGCGGGTTTTTAGCTTACGCCTTTTGGATAAACGCTCTCCGTTTAGTCCTGACAGAACCCACGTGCATCACTTTTTACTTGACATCGGTTTTAGTCACCGACAGGTTACTCTACTATGTGTAACTACCAATATTGCATTTATCGTACTGGCTTATTTTCTGCGTGATCTTGGCACCACGGTTTTAATTGCTATACTGATGTCAATCGCATCTACCTTAATTACTATTATCTATTTCAAAAGAGAAAAACTACAATCGCCGGATACTACCAAATTGCCTGTGGAAGCAAAAATTATCAAATCCCATAAAATATTTACACTTACTCCCGAAACGGTTGAGGTAGATTAATTCTTTCCCCGGTTTTACCGTGTTATTTATAAAATAAATTTGCAAGCTTAAAAGAGAATAATGGCCTGTCTATTATTCTTTTCTTTAGTTTTGCACCCACCTAATTTTCTATTTTATGTCAGAAGCATTGCAATTGATTAAACTGGATACTGAATCATTGATGAAAAAAGCGATCAATCATCTGGAAGCCGAACTGGTTAAAATACGTGCCGGCAAAGCAAATCCAAATATGCTGGATGGTATTGTCGCAGATTATTATGGTGCTCCTACGCCGCTTTCACAGATAGCAAATATCTCCGTGTTAGACGCACGTACAATTTCCGTTCAACCATGGGAAAAGAAAATGCTTCAGCCAATTGAAAGAGCGATCATTGCCAGTAATATTGGAATTAACCCACAGAATGATGGTAATTATATCCGGTTGTACCTGCCACCTCTTACCGAAGAAAGAAGAAAAGAATTGGTTAAAAGATGTAATGGTGAAGGAGAACAAGGCAAAGTTTCTATCCGCAACATCCGAAGGGATGCAATTGAACAAGTGAAAAAATTGCAAAAAGACGGCGATGCAAGTGAAGATGCGGCTAAAGAAGCAGAAGCAGAAATTCAGGATGTTACCAATAAATTCATTGCTTTAATAGAAAAACATCTCGAAGCGAAAGAGAAAGAGATCATGGTTGTGTAAGCACACAGTTGACGTACCCTTTACCTTATCCCTTCAATGTTGATACAAAATTGTTACCGGAATTTGGTGTTGCTCAATTGACAGCATTAAATTCCGGTAATTCATTTAGCTCATTTAGTAATCCACCGCTGGCCGAAAAGCCATAAGAGTGACTTCCATTTGTAATAACTATAAAGGCTACATCTAAACTAATATTATACCGGAGTGCCTGATTCAACACAGCTTCTGTGAGTGCCACCTCCATTTCCTTACATTCAATGATCATCCATGGCCGGGTTGTACGGTCGTACACTACAATATCGAATCTTTTAGCTAATTCCCCCAACTGAATTTCTTTTTCCACGGCGATTAAAGCTGCCGGATATTTTTTTACTTGTATCAAATATTGCAAAAAATTTTGTCTAACCCATTCTTCCGGTGTTAGCATAGTCCATTGCTTTCTTACTTCATCAAAAATAAATTCTTTGCCTTGCTGTTTTTTAATTTTTGGATGGTATGGAGGGTAGTTTATCTTAATCATTAGAAGAAAAAAAGTTTTAGTAATTTTATCGACCCTTGTTTGTAAAGCCTGTTAACATGCATTGATATTTGAATGCACAAATAAACGAATTAACTAAGGAACGAAGGCACAAATAAGGTGAAAAATTAATCATTAAAAGAAGCAACAAAAAGATGAAAACAAAAGAAGACATCGTATTGAACTGGCTGCCACGATACACCGGCGAAAAGCTGGAAAACTTTGGACAATATATACTACTTACCAATTTTTCTAACTATGTAGAAATGTTTGCGAAATGGAATGATGTAGAAGTTATCGGTAAGGACAGACCAATGCAATGTGCAACTGCCAACAACATCACCATCATCAATTTTGGCATGGGCAGTCCAGGAGCAGCTACCGTGATGGATTTATTAACTGCAATAGAACCCAAAGCTGTCTTGGTTTTAGGTAAATGTGGTGGATTAAAAAAACGGAATAAAATCGGTGATTTAATTCTGCCAATCGCAGCTCTCCGGGGCGAAGGAACGAGCAATGATTATTTTCCTCCGGAGGTTCCGGCATTGCCAGCGTTTATGTTGCAAAAGGCCATATCCACTACCATTCGTGACTATGCCTGCGATTACTGGACGGGCACCGTTTATACCACCAACCGCCGTGTTTGGGAGCATGATGAAGTCTTTAAAGAATACTTGCAACAAGTAAGGGCTTATGCCATTGATATGGAAACAGCTACCATTTTTACAGTAGGGTTTTACAATAAAATTTCAACAGGTGCTTTATTACTCGTAAGCGATAGCCCAATGGTTCCTGAAGGTGTAAAAACAGAAGAGAGTGACAAAAAAGTAACCTCAGAATTTGTAGAACGTCATTTAAAAATTGGAATTGATTCGTTAAAGCAGTTGATTAATGACGGGTTGACGGTAAGGCATTTGCAGTTTTAGCCCCCATCCCCTAAAGGGGTGTAATGCAATAATTTTACAATGGCTGAAATTTCAAACTAAGCAATTTTATAGTTTTTTTTAAGATCAGTTTTTTAATCACTCAATTTGTAAAGGACGAAATTTTTCAATGCTTATTCAATGCCTACGAATAAAAATTTTGACAAGAGGAGATCAAAACTTGATGAATACCTGCGTAATGGCATGCATCCGCTTACATTGGCGGAGATCAGGGACGCATTGATTGCGGAATTAGAAATTGACTCCCTTGATAAAAGAACGGTCCAGGAGGATATAAAGCATTTTAGAAAATTCCACAATGCTCCCATTGAAAGTCTGAAAATTGGCAACAAAACTGTTTGGAGGTATGATGATGCTAATTATTCGATAACCAAAATCCCTGTTGAGGTAGACGAGTTGCTTTCGTTACAAAAGGCTGTCGATATAATTGCAGCTATGAAGACCTTTTCGGTATCTACAAGTTTGCAAAACATTGTCTTAAAATTGAAGCAGGAGAGCAACCTCATTTATGCCCCTACCGCCAATTCTATTCAGTTTGAAACAAATGAAAATACAGCGGGATACAAATACTTTGACCCGATTTATGAGGCGATAAAAGACGGTGCCGTTTTAAAAATAGCTTACCAAAGGTTTATTTCGGATGAGCAACGTGAGTTTATTATTCATCCTTATTTACTGAAAGAATACCGTAACCGCTGGTATGTAATATGCCTGATTGATGGGAAAGTAGGGATAACTACTTTTGCCCTTGACCGTATTATCAGTTTAAAGAATTCCTCTAACCCTTTTAAACCCAACAGTAGCTTTGATCCTGAGCAATATTTCCAGCATGTAATTGGTATAAACAGAAAGCCGGAAGACAAACCTGTAAACATTAAAATTAAAGTAGCTCATTTGCAGGCTGCTTATTTTAAAACCCAGCCTTTGCATCATACGCAACAGATTATTAAGGCTTTTAAAGATGGCAGTGCACTGATGCAGTATAACTTAATCATCAACTTAGAGCTAAAGCAATTGCTATTATCTTATGCAGCCTCAATAAAAATTATTGAGCCTGCTGGATTGAAGAAAGAGGTGGGGAAAATTGTTAAAGGGATTCTTTGAGTTTAGCTTTAAGCATTTCAAATCTATTAGTATTAGACTTATCTTTTTGTAATAAATTATTATAGGATAAGGTTGGATTACCATAGCTATTAACTCTTAGTATTTTATTTTCTTCCACTAATTTATCAAATGACTTTTCACCCTTGTATTCAACTGAATATGCTTTAGACCAATCTTTATAGGCACGCATTGAGACAATTAAAGAGTCTTTGTATTTTATCTTTTCATGCAATAAATGAAGTGCATATTTCTGAGATTCTAATAATCTGCCTTTAATCTTTTTGTATTTTTTTGAATGATATGGAAATAGATTGATGCAAAAAATATTTGCTGATAAAAAATCATTTGTAAACCCGTCTTTATTTAATTCTTTAACTTTTGGCTTCCAATATTTATATGCTTCTGTTAGTTCAAATTTTTCATCAAGAGAAAAGAAGTGCTTACTGGTGTTTTGATGCTTTAAATTATTAAGAAGCACTTGTTCAAAATTATTTTTTTTGTAATCCTCCTCTTCTTTGCCCCCGAATCCAGGATTCAACATAAGTAAAACAACTTTAGCATCTTTATTCCCAAAGAAAGGGTCAGGAATTAATTGAGTTTGAATTTTGTGTTCATCTGATGCGGTTTCATTAAATTCCTTAATCCTATCTATTTCAGTTGATAGAATGTATTTGCCCTTTTCAATTTCTTCCCAAGGATTATTCATTGCTTTAATTTTTAAGTGGTTAATGATTAATTCATTTTAAAGTTACGTTTAATAGCAATCCAAATATCTATGAAATTAGCCCAGCCATAGCCTCGTATTTATCAGCCAAAGCTTTATCCAATAAATGAAAGCGATAAATTTTTGCAAGATAAAAAGCTATTTCTTTTTCCTCTGGATCAAGGTCCATCGCCTTCAGTAAACTGTTAATTGCTTTTTCATAAAACCCTAATTCAATAAAGGCTTTGCCTCTGTTAAAGTAATTGATACTGCTTGCCGGGTTTAGTCTGTCAATTTGCTCAAATAAAAACAAGGCTTCCGAAAATCGTCTCAGGTCAATCAAAATTGATTGCTTCAATTCAAGGTGATTAATATTCTGGTCTTCAATTGCCAGCGCTTTTTCAATGTGTTTTAGGGCTTTTTTATTTTGATGGTTTAGGTGAAAATTTAAAGCCATTTTGCCCCATAAATCTTCCTGAAAAGGATCAAGCAACAAACTGGCTTTATAATAATTGATTGCTTCTGCATAGCTGCAATAATCGCCGCAGTCATTTAACAACTGTTGTATCATCAGTTGGCCAACAATTACCCGCTTAACATGATATTCGATGGGCACCTCTGGTTGAAGTTTACTGCTTTCATCGATATCTTTATCCAATGCATTCTTTAAATGTTTGTAAGTTATTTTCATGATTTATTTTTTATTTCTTGTGTAAAATCAAAAAGGTAATCCATCAATTTGGTCCGGTTCAATCGTTGCAGGAATAGCTACCGTTGTTTGTATATATTTTACCAAATAGTAAGGAATGCTATTTGGCTCACCTTCCGCTCTTTCAATCCTAATAACAATATTGTCAATTTCTATGTTCTTATTACTGGCTTCCTTTAGCCTTAAATGCATTTCGCCATTATTCAAATGCCGTGGGTTTATTACATACATAGCAGGAATAGCCAAAGAATAATACCTGGCATGAAGCAGTACCAATGTTATCGTTTCCGCGTTACACCAAATTCGCAGCCTTACAAGGCTCTTATTGATTGGTGCCAATATTTCCACCACAGCCATATCTCTATTTTTTGCTCCCAGATAGGTGATAAAAAAACGGCTCAATTCAGCGGAATCATTCAGTATGGTCTTTGTTTTGTTTTCATTTTTGCTGAATGCTTTATCCCATTTTTGATTAATCGATAGGTACTTTAAATATTGCTGGTATTCTTTCATAAATGATATTCCAGCTTTCATCAACCTTCTGGTATGATTGCCATTTTGCAGTGTTTCGTATGTAAATGGAATCCTTGTTTCCACCTGCATGTCCATTGCTTCTGCTTTATTCAAATGTTGCAACAACGCTTGCTCATTCAGTAAATTTTTGAAATATAAATCGTAATAAAGAAAGAGATTGTAATGGGTTGTACCTAAACCAATCATTGGTAAAACTTCCACCCCATCTTGTAGTTTCTGTCTTGATTGTCGCAAAACTGCTTCATCTTTTTCAATCGGCGATAGTAAAAAAACGGTAGCTACCTGCGTTAATCTTTCCATCAAATCGACAGCCCTTTTTCCAATATTTTTTTTTGAGAATCCTTCAAACTGTAACATTTCAGAATATTGAAATGCCAGATGAGGTAAACCATAACCGGTTAGAATCTCTTCTTCTAAATTGGCCATTTCTAATCCTACTCCTTCCGTTAACGGCCCATTGCCAGACTGGTGCCACTGCCAGGCAGCCTTGATAAAAGTGGTGATTTTTTGTTTCATTAATTCCTGGTTCATAATCATATTTTATTAGTGATTGCCTTCATTCAGAATCAAAGATAAATTGGGTGCATGAAGCCTATCTTCACCCTGAAAAATGATTTTTTGGGAATGAATAAAACTTACTTTTGCCGGATGCAAAATGTATATTCCTACAATCAGCTTTCCTCCTTTGCTAAAAGTATTTTCCTTAAAATCGGCTGCAGTGAGTCCAATGCCGATGTTGCTACCAAAGTATTATTGTCTGCCGATTTAAGGGGCGTGGATAGCCACGGTATTGCAAGGCTAACCGGTTATGTGCGTCTTTGGGAAGTTGGACGAATCAATTCGAATCCATCTATACAAATAGTACACGAAACACCTTCTACCGCCGTGATTGACGGTGATAAAGGATTGGGGCTTGTAGTTGCACCTGCCGCCATGCAGGTAGCCATTGACAAGGCCAGAAATGTAGGCACCGGATGGGTGAGCGTGAAGAACAGCAATCATTTTGGCATTGCCGGATTTCACGCAATGATGGCGTTGGAAAGTGATATGATCGGCATTGCCATGACCAATGCATCAGCACTGGTGGCGCCCACGTTTTCAGTTGAAAGACTATTGGGTACCAACCCCATTGCAGTAGCCATTCCTGCTGGTACAGAACCGCCATTTGTAGCAGACTTTGCCACCACTACCGCAGCCAATGGTAAACTGGAAATACTGCAACGCAAAAACCTGGATACACCTGATGGCTGGGTTCAAACCAAAGATGGCAACGCAAGTAACAAAGCCAGCGAAGTAAAAAACGGCGGCGCATTATTACCCCTGGGTGGCGACAAAGAGCATGGCAGTCACAAAGGCTATATGCTCGGATCCATTGTAGATATTTTCTCTGCTATATTGAGTGGTGCCAATTATGGACCATGGGTTCCGCCATTTCCTGCCTATATCCCCATGCCTGAAAATTTACCTGGAGAGGGAATCGGACATTTTTTTGGCGTAATGCGTATTGATGCATTCAGGCCGGCTGATGATTTCAAATTACACATGGACAAATGGATCCAGCGTTTCCGTTCTGCCAAAACGGTGAGTGGAGAAACGTCTGTGGTAATCCCAGGGGATCCGGAACGAGCTATGGAAACCGAAAGGATGACCCATGGTATTCCGTTGTTGCGAACTGTTGTGGATGATCTGGTTACTTTGGGTGCAAAATATGGTATTGAAATGAATAGCCACAAGCTCTAAACTACTGTCACGTCACACACTAGCTGGCGTATTAATCCGCAATTCCTCCCGGTGAGTCACCCTTTGGGGGTGACTCACCGGGAGGAATCATCTCTGACAAATCAACGTTGACACATCACTATTGTAGGGTCTGCTCAACAACTCAGCCTCCAAAAATTTCTGCCAAAACGGCTGCACCACAGTGTGACAAGGCATTGGCATAGGTACAACGAGTTAAGCCTTGTTAATCTAACGAGGTTTAACACCAGTACGATGGCTGCAATCCAAGATTGGCTGGTCGTTTTTAGTTTAGCACCGATGTTAGCTAAACCATATCCTACCTTAGCCTGGCCAAATTTGCCCTCTATCGGATTGCGTTCCCCAGGACTTACAGGATTTGACAATGCCTCTTTACTAGGCCGCCCAAGGGGTTTAGCCATTAGCTTAATGTCTTTTTCTTTTAACCACTTTCTGTTTTCCCGTGTGCAATAGATTTGATCGGCTAATACCTCGGCAGGATAATAGCCGTACTTGTTT
>JBGSMI010000343.1:0-7539 GCA_041740215.1 Ferruginibacter sp. | reverse complement strand
TATTTTCGCTACAATCTTTTTGTCGTGGGCTTCGGTTGTTGGTCAGAGACACAACAACGGCTAACCGGGATAGCTGCATTTATTTACTTTCGAACATTAGTCACTCCTATTTACGCTACAATCTTTTTGTCTTGGGCTTCGGTTGTTGGTCAGAGACACAACAACGGCTAACCGGAATAGCTGCATTTATTTACTTTCGAACATTAGTCACTCCTATTTTCGCTACAATCTTTTTGTCGTGGGCTTCGGTTGTTGGTCAGAGACACAACAACGGCTAACCGGGATAGCTGCAATTATTTACTTTCGACCATTTGTGACTACTATTTTCGCTGCTTTCCTTTTTTGGTGGGCTTCGGTTGTTGGTCAGAGACACAACAACGGCTCACCGGGATAGCTGCACTTATTTATTTTCGACCATTAGTCACTACTATTTTCGCTACAATCTTTTTGTCGTGGGCTTCGGTTGTTGGTCAGAGACACAACAACGGCTCACCGGAATAGTTATAGCTTTTAATCTTCCACTATTGGCTTATCGAAATACAAACCCCGCATTAACTCACAATCCCCTTCACCACATGGCCTGCCACATCCGTAAGCCGATATCTTCTACCCAAATGCTTAAACGTTAGCTTCTCATGATCCATTCCCATCAGGTGCAAAACGGTGGCGTGAAAGTCATTTACATGCACCGGATTTTGAATCACATTGTAACCAAATTCATCCGTTTCGCCATACACACCGGGCTTTACACCGCCACCTGCCATCCAGATGGTAAAGCATCTTGGATGATGGTCTCTTCCATAATCATCTTTGGTGAGCGTTCCCTGGCAATAGTTGGTACGGCCAAATTCTCCACCCCAGATAACCAGTGTCTCATCCAATAAACCTCTTTGCTTTAAATCTGTAATCAATGCGGCAGATGCCTGATCAGTATCCATGCACTGACCCTTAATCTGATTGGGCAAACCACCATGTGAATCCCAACCCTGGTGATATAACTGTACAAAGCGAACACCATTCTCCGATAATTTGCGGGCCAACAAACAGTTGGCCGCATAGGTTCCCGCAACCAGGCAATCTGGTCCATAGAGTTTTATAATATCTTCCGGCTCTTTGCTCAGGTCGGTAATTTCTGGAACTGCCGTTTGCATGCGATAAGCCATTTCATACTGCTGTACTTTAGCATTTATTTCCGGATCGCCGGATACGGCAAATGCTTCCGCATTCAATTCTTCGAGTTTATCGAGCATTTTACGGCGATCAGCCTTGCTTATGCTTTCAGGATTATTTAAATAAAGCACCGGATTATCACCACTACTAAATTGCACCCCCTGGTGGATAGAATCTAAAAAGCCATTGCTCCATAATTTTGAGTAAACGCCCTGCCCGTTGCCTTTTCCCTTTGACAACAACACACAAAATGCAGGCAGATTTTTATTCTCACTTCCCAATCCATAACTCAGCCATGAACCCATGCTGGGTCGATTACCTACCTGTGCACCAGTCTGAAAAAACGTAAGCGCCGGATCATGATTGATGGCCTCCGTATGCATACTTTTTATGAAGCATAAATCATCCACCATCTTAGATGTGTAGGGCATTAATTCACTTACCCAGGCCCTGGATTGACCATATTGATCAAACTTAAACACCGACCCTGCTAAAGGAAATTTTTTCTGATCTGAGGTCATACCGGTAAGGCGCTGGCCCATGCGGATTGACTCTGGCAGGTCCTGGCCAAACATTTCATTCAGCTTCGGTTTATAATCAAACAAATCTAACTGAGAAGGTGCCCCATTTTGAAAAAGATAGATGATTCTTTTGGCTTTCGGCGCAAACTGTGGTAGTCCGGACAGTAGCATCTCTTCATCAGATTTTCCACCAAAAAGGTCAGGTATCAGCAGCGACCCTAAAGCTACACTTCCTACGCCCAAACTAAGTTTTGAAAGAAAACGCCTGCGGTTTAAACGAAGGCTGTGTTCAAGAATTTCTTTTTGCATAATCAGGTTTTTAAAATGGCTTCTTCCATGTTATAAATCATGTTAATTACTTTCATTAACGCGGCAGTTGAATTGGCATCCAGTTTCTTATTAGACGTAAATTCTCCTGCGTTCAATGTTGAACCGGCATCCAATATTTTTTGTTTAAATTGTTGCAACTGGTCTTCGTAATACGATTTCAAAATACCGGTTTCTTTTGTACCCGGCACCCGGCAGATGATCCGTCGAAAGGCCCTTTTTATTTTTTCATCTGCAGATCCATTTTCCGCCATCAGTTTTTGCGCCAGCACACGGGAAGCTTCGAGTATTGTAGGATCGTTCATCATCATCAATGCCTGTAGCGGCGTATTTGTTTGTGTACGTTTTACTTCGCATTGATCACGATTACTGCCATCAAATAAAATCATGCTGGGCGGTGGCACGGTCAACTTTATAAAAGTGTACATACCCCTTCTATAAAGATCTTCTCCTTTATCCTGTTTATAAGTAGCCAATTCTCCCCTGCCTGAACTTGCCATTTCCCAAAGACCTTTTGGCTGGTAAGGCTTTACACTTGGCCCTCCAATGGTATTTACCAATAATCCACTGCTGGATAAAATAATATCCCTTACAAATTCAGCTTTTACTTTCTGGCGGGGTGCACGACTCAGGTAAATATTTTCCGGATCTTTTTTATAATTTTCTTCCTTTACTTTGGATGACTGCCGGTAGGTAGCAGACATTACAATTTGTTTTACCAGTCTTTTGATATCCCAGCCATGTTCCATAAAATCTACCGCCATCCAATCCAGCAGTTCAGGATGCGTTGGCAGTTCTCCCTGCATGCCAAAATCACCGGATGTTTTTACCAATCCTCTTCCAAAAATTTCTTGCCATACTTGGTTCACAAAAACACGTGCAGTCACCGGATTGTTTTTATCTACCGTCCAGGCAGCAAGTCCTAACCTGTTTTTTGAAAACCTGGTGGTATCAAATTTCATAACAGATTTTAATGCTGCCGGAAACACTTCAGCCCCTTTTTGATCATATTCGCCACGATTAAGAACATAGGTTTTGCGCAGGGTGTCATTTTCACCCATTACCGAAATCATCATACTGCCGGTATCTTTTTTATTGATAAACGACAACATACTTTTTGCCTCTACATCACTGATGGTAAGGATTGGATTTTTAGCCGGTTTTGATTGGCTAACATCGCCTTCATAACCAATTTCCTTGGTATTGTTAAAAAAGGCAAACATCTGGTAATAGTCTTTCTGCGAAATAGGATCATATTTATGATCGTGGCATTGCGCACATTCTGCAGTCATGGCAAGGATACCCTTGGTGTAAGTTTTTGTTTTATCCAGGATATAACCAATGCGGTACTCTTCCGGTATAACGCCTCCTTCCTCGGTGTATTTATGATTGCGGAAAAATGCGGTAGCCAGAATCTGTTCCTTTGTAGGATTGGGCAACATATCGCCGGCAAGTTGCCAGGTAACAAATGTATTGTAAGGAATATTTTTATTGAATGCATGAATCACCCAATCCCGCCAGGCCCATTGTGTTCTTACATTGTCATCCTGATAACCATAGCTGTCAGAATAACGGGCTACATCCAGCCAATGCACGGCCATTTTTTCACCATATGATGGCAAACCCATCAATTCGTCTACAGCGGATTCGTAAGCATTTGGGTTAGAATTGGCATTGAACTTTTCCATCAGCTTTTCAGATGGAACCATACCCGTAAGATCAAGCGATACTCTTTTTAACAGACGTTCCTTATCAGATTCTTCGTTGAACGAAAGACCTTGCTGCGCTTGTTTTGCCAGGATAAAATAATCGATTTCATTTCTTGCAACAGCTTTATCTTTTATTTCTGGTAAAGGCGACTTAACCGGTTTTACAAATGCCCAATGTGGTTCATATTTTGCGCCTTGCCTGATCCATTTTTTAAACAATTCAATCTCATGTGCAGACAACGCACCTAAATGAGAATCAGGCGTTGGCATTTGGTAGCTGGTATCGGTTGAACAGATACGCTTATATAATTCTGATTCTTCCGGCTTAAAAGGAACCAATGCAAAGGCGCCCTTGGTTTCCTTCAATGGGGCAAATGCTGAATCGGGAATATCAAGACGCAAACCAGCCTCCAGCTTATTGATGTCCGGTCCATGACATTTAAAACATTTGTCCGACAAAATTGGCCGGATGTGAAAATTGTAACTCACTTGATCCGGCATTGCACTGCTGCCATTGGCCTGCATGCAAGAAAACCAAGCAGCAATTGTGATAAGCAACAAAGCAAGTACAATTAATAATTTTGATTTCATACTATATTATTTTAAACTATTGGGCAGCAAACCGACGTTGAATTTTTGAAAATGTTACAGTTGATAAGCTAATACTCCTTTAAACTGCTTCAAATACAAAACTTTCCAAAACTTTTTTTCCATTAAAAATAGTAACAACGATTATAAATATTCGATAGTTCAATTCCGAAATAATAGGAACATGTTGCCCAAAAAAAATTGGGATACACTACCTTTAATTCTACATTTTGAAGTATCAATATTTTAAATCAATATTAAATAAAATGATAGTAAAATTATAAAGTACCAAAAGCAATTTTATAATTACTCTTCTACAAAAAATAACCCATACACCTGTCTCTACTCCATTTTAAACATTTATAACAAACAAAATGTACATTCAAGTTTAAAAAACTAAAAGAATTAAATTAAAATAAGTTATTAAATTTGTAATAAAGATATTTAATCTTTTTAATTATTTAAATAAGTTTTTAGCAATTTTTGTTAAATTATACTATTCAAATTTTGCTATTTTAAAATAACCTGGACATCCCCCATCCATAACACGAGGGTTATATGACTCAAGCTTTACCTACGACATTTTCAACACTACAACTTGATACATTTAACAGGTCGATGGTTACTCTTTCGAAAAAGAATAAGGCGAATCAGCCTCTGAAATGCCCCTTTGTTTATTTGGGTTAACTCCCATCAAAAAATATAAGTTTCCGCCTTTGAGTAAATCAAAATGATTAACCCAATTTTTATTGTTTATTTTACCATTCATTTTTACCGATAGAACATATCTATTGGTATCACTATTGGCAGGTGCATTAATTAATAATTTTTTTCCATTTTCCATTTTGATGGTGATGTTTTTAAACAAGGGCGCACCCAATACGTATTGATTGGTACCTGGGCAAACTGGATAAAAGCCCATAGCTGAAAACACATACCATGCAGACGTTTGCCCGTTATCTTCATCGCCGCAATATCCATCCGGCGTTGGCTTGTATAATTTGTTTAAAGACTCCCGGATCCAAAACTGGGTTTTCCAGGGTTGGCCGGCGTAATTGTATAAATAAATAAAATGTTGTATGGGCTGGTTGCCATGTGCATACTGTCCCATATTCATAATCTGCATTTCCCTGATCTCGTGAATGGTGCCCCCATAATAACTATCATCAAATAGCGGTGGCATGATAAAAACTGAATCCAGCATTTTCACAAACATGCTATTGCCACCCATTAAATTTTTCAAGCGGTTGATATCATGAAAAACGCTCCAGCTATAGTGCCAGCTATTCCCTTCTGTAAATGCATCGCCCCATTTTAGCGGATTGAATGGTGTTTGAAAAGAACCATCGCGGTTCCTGCCTCTCATCAACTTCGTTTCGGGATCGAAAAGAAAGTTGAAATTCTGACTCCGTTTTGCAAATAAGTCAATTTCTTTTTGTGGCCGTTTCAATGCTTTTGCCAGTTGATAAATACTGAAATCATCAAACGCATATTCGAGTGTACGGGCAACATTTTCATTGATTTTTACATCATAGGGAACGTAGCCCAGTTCGTTGTAGTATTTAACACCGGTGCGGCCTGTGCCTTGCGGTCCTTCGCTATTGGCACCATTTAAAAGTGCTTCATACAGTTGATTGATATCGTATCCACGCAGTCCTTTTACATAAGCATCCGCAACAATGGAAGCTGAATTATTACCGACCATTACATTGCGGTAACCCGGGCTCGACCATTCCGGCAGAAATCCGCCTTCTTTATAGCAGTTGATCAAGCCTTCCTGCATCTCTTTATTCACCGAAGGAAATACCAGATTTAGAAATGGATACAAGGCCCGGAAGGTATCCCAGAAACCAGTACCGGCATACAAATACCCAGGTAAAATTTTTCCGTTGTAAGGACTGTAGTGCATGATTTTTCCAGCGGCATCTATTTCATATTGCTTTTGAGGAAACTGCATGGTGCGATACAAACAGGAGTAAAAAGTACGGGTCTGTTCTACTGTTCCTCCTTCGGCCAGTAGCCTGCTCATTTGCTTGTTCCAGGATGCCTTTGCTTTTTGCATCGTAACATCAAATGAATCGTTGATTAACTCCTGTTGAAGATTTAGTTCGGCCTGTTCAAAACTGATAAAAGAGGAGGCTACTTTCACATTCACCTTTTCGCCTTTGGTAGTTTTAAAACCAATGACAGCGCCTGCATGATTGGCCAATAATTCAAGCGAATCTTTGGTAAGTACATCACCGTGCCAGGTTTGGGCAATGGCAAAATCTTTATCAAAAAGCAATACAAAATAATTTTTAAAATTGATGGTTACGCCGCCGCTATTTCGGGTTGTATACCCAATGATCTTTTTTTTGGAAGGAATAATTTTAATGTACGATCCTCTATCAAACGCATCCACCACTACAAAAGAGCTATCCGATTTTGGATACGTAAAACGAAACTGGGCTGCTCTTTCGGTAGGCGTAATTTCCGCAGTAACATTGGCGTCTGCAAGATAAACACTGTAGTAATATGGTTTGGCTATTTCTGCCTTATGACTAAACCAACTGGCCCGGGCATCTTGAGTAAATTTCAAACCACCCGTTACGGGCATGATTGAAAATTGACCGTAATCATTCATCCAGGGCGAAGGCTGGTGGGTTTGTTTAAAGCCACGGATTTTATCAGCCGCATATTGATATTGCCAGCCATCACCCATTACATTCGTTTGAGGAACCCAGTAATTCATACCCCATGGAACAGAGATGGCCGGATAGGTGTTACCATTTGAAAGGCTTGGTTTGGAATCTGTGCCCATCAACGGATTTACCCATTCTACAGGGTCGGTAACGGTTGTTACCACCTGGCTAAAAGCGTTGGGAACAACCATTAAAAAGCAGGTTAAAAAAGAGATAACCTGGAGTGCGATTTTTATTTTTCCGGATTGCATCATTTTTTTAAATTATGGTTTTGATGGGGTTCCCTCATCGATTTTTATTGAGCCTTTGAAAGACTTTTGTGTTATCTGATCTTTATTAAATGGGGTTTGCCAAATCCCTTTTTATTCCGCCCTTTCAGAGCTTTTTAATGCATCTTTTATTTTTACACAGGGCGTTGCCCTGTGCTGATCTGTTGCGCCCTTTCAGGGCTTGTTGGTCTATGTAAACTATTCATAGGGCGGTGCCCTATGCTATAATATTTCGCCCCTTCAGGGCTAGCTCCTCCTTACCTTCAAAGTTGAT
>JBGSMI010000327.1:0-18940 GCA_041740215.1 Ferruginibacter sp. | reverse complement strand
CAGGTAAAATTACCCTGACCATCGTTGAGCAGCACATGACCGTAACTGCCATCCAACCGCCCAAACTGCGGCGGAAAGCTAAACATATTGCCACCCAATATCAGGTCAATCTTGCCATCGTTGTTGATATCGCTGCTACATATGGCGTTTACGCTCGATAGTTGTATCATCACTGGTAATGGTTGTATCTTAAAGCCGCCCTTGCCATCGTTGATAGCTACAATCGATTTGCAATAATTAAATTGCTTTTCTTTCGCCTTTGCAAGTACTTCTTTGCCAAACAAATCCTGTATCGATTTTGTGGCATAGTCGCTGTGCTTCAGGTTCTGCTTCCGTAACCCCGGAAACTGTTCTGTTATCTCCCGTTTTAAAAATACCGGCTTATCGCTGCCTGATATCGTCCTCGTTAAAAATTGTTCAGGCGTACCATTCTGATCAAAATCGCTCACCCATAATTTTACAGGATTCTTCTCATCCGGACGCAAATAAAAATTCTCTCCTACATTACCCAGTACCAAATCCGCTTTACCATCCCCGTTTATATCTGCCGCTACCACCGTTTGCCACCAGCCATACAAATTGGTGAGGTTGGTGTTTTTTTGTTCATCAAAGGTTTTTCCATTGTAGCTAAATATGCTTGTTGCCATCCACTCCCCGGTAATGATTAGTTCCTTTTTTGAATCGCCGGTTACATTTGCCCACACAGCACCGGTTACCATACCGGCTGCTGCTATTGAAGGGTTGAGGGCTGCCGCCTGGTCTGTAAAGTGCCCATGCCCATCATTTACGTACAAATAGCTTTCCGGGGTTAGTCCATAATTATAAGGTACGCTTCTACTGCCTACAAATAAATCAAGGTCGCCATCACCGTCAAAATCATTGGCTGCTGCTACCGAGATATTCATGTTGTTGTTGGCAAATGCTGACCCCTCTATCGTAAAATTTCCTTTGCCATCGTTCACATACAAACGGTGTTGAATCTCAAGCGTTTGAGGCTCGGTGTTATTACCACCGGCGCCTATAAACAGATCCTGGTCACCATCTTTGTCTGCGTCAAAAAATAATACGGCCACGTCTTCGAAGCTTGCATATTTTTTAAAAACATCGGCTTCCTTTTTAATAAAGCTGCCCGATGCAGTCTGCAAATACAACTGGCCCGCCTGTGCTTTTGCTCCACCTATGTACAAATCTTCCAACCCATCGCCGTTCACATCTGCACTGCCTATTTTTGGGCCTTCTCTTGAAAGCATCTCCGGAAGATTTCGTTCGGTATAAAAATCAATGTAATCATCCTCCTCGTGTTTATCCAGTAGCGCTGGTATCTGCATCAGCAGTGGGCTTACAGAAGGCTGAAGCACTTCGTAGCTGTTTGTTTTTTCTACAGGTTGTTGTAGTGTGTGCAACTGGTTAAGTGTCGGTTTTTCATACTTTGTAAAGCTCCTGTTGGGCCACACTACTATCATAGAATCTACTTCCTGTAGTTTGCCCAGGCCAATCACAACCTTATAATCTACTGATGACTGAAAACCACGGCTGGGAAACAACTCCCGGTAAAAGACGTGGCTGCCTTTATACACTTTTATTTTACTGCCAATGGCGAATGTATTTTGTCCTACACCCTTCAAACCAATACTGATATAGCTGTTGCCATTCAGCTCACGGCTGTTGTTGCGGTATACAAATGCTGGCTGATTCTCGTTATTTACTACTAAATCCAAATCGCCATCGCCATCTAAATCGGCGTAGGCAGCGCCGTTTGACATAGAAGGTTGGTTCATGCCCCAGCTTTCAGCCACATCATTGAATTGAAGATTTCCATCATTCCGGTACATCTTATTGGGCAACTGGTAAATTGGGATATGACTCAATACAGAATCTACATTTTGCTTTTCGCCGGAGACCACCATATTTTGCACGACTTCATTGGCAAAAAAATCCATAAAATCAAGATTGGTTACATCGTGATTGATGCCATTGCAAACATAAATATCATTGTTTCCATCATTGTCTGCATCAAAAAATAATGCGCCCCAGCTCCAGTCGCTTCCGGCAACACCACTATAATTGGCCGTTTCTACAAGTTTGCCATTTTTATCATTTACAAAAAGACAGTTCTTCATGTATTGGTGAAAAAAACCGGAGTTTAATCTGGTGCGGTACAAATCAATATTGTCGAAAGCACCCAGTGTTTTTAACCTGTAGTCATCGTCGGGCAGCATATCGGTAGTAAACACATCGTTGTAACCGTCATTATTGATGTCTCCTATGTCTGCACCCATTGATGAAAAGCTGTTGTGCTCGGTCCAGTTTTCCAGCTCATCCTTAAAGGTTCCATTCTTTTGATTGATGTATAGATATTCCCGTTCATACGAATCATTGGCCACCAAAATGTCAGGATAACCGTCTTCATTGATATCGCCTACTGACAGCCCCATTCCAAAGCTCATCAGGCTTCCATGAATACCTGCTTCTTGTGTAACTTCCTTAAAAAAATTATTGTCGTTGCGATACAAATGATCACCGCCGCCTTTTAAAAATCCGGAGACAGGCCATTCTGCATCTGGCAGGGAGCGTCTGTTGGAAGTGCCAATGGTGTTGATTGGGATTGGACTATTGTTGATGAGGAAACAATCTAAATCACCATCCATATCATAATCGAAAAATGAAGCATGGGTAGTGTATGCTTTGAAATCGAGGCCATATCGAGCTGCAGATTCAGTAAAGGTTACAACGCCGCTGTCTTTTCCTGTTGTGACTAAAATATGATTGTTGATGTATAATTTATTTCGCCGGTTTCCATTCTTCATGTGGCCGGAGTTACATTCATAAATATCCAGCCAGCCGTCATGATTGATATCGACGAACACTATGCCAGTACTCCACATGCTATCTTGCATCAAACCCGCTTTAATGGATATATCCTCAAATTTAAAATTACCTTTATTTTGGTACAACTTATTTTCACCCATATTGGATGTAAGCAGTACATCCGGTAAGCCATCATTGTTGACATCTCCTATAGCTACACCGCCACCATTGTAGTAATTACGGAAGTAAAAACTATTCTCAATCTGGCCATCAATTACGGTATTTGTAAAATCAAGACCGGTATTTTCCTCCAATTCAAACAAAGGCTTTTCATGCTTAGTATTACATGTGATGAATAATAATAGTACGAAGAAAAAAAGAAGCAGATACCTCATTAATCAAGAATTAAAAAAATATAGTGCACTATGTAGTGTAAACAAATTTCGTTGCTAAAATTAAGTGTTTTGCACTATTTAATGATAATACAAAACCCTTAAAAAATAACGTAGAGGGCTTAAATTACTAAAGGTCATTTTTCAATGACCTTTAGTAAAAATATGATTTGCTAAATTAGTACCCAGGGTTTTGCGTCAAGTTGGGATTGACTGCCAATGCCTGGTTAGGAACGGCCAACAAAAGGTATTTTGGATCACTTGTAGCTGGCTTCTCTTGCATAGGCAAAAGAAATTTACCAAACCTGATTAAATCCTGCCTTCTCCAACTTTCAAGATATAATTCCCGTGCTCTTTCATCAATCATGTTATCTAAAGTAACACTTGCCAAAGCTGTTGCACCCCTATTCGTGCGAACAGCATTTACGATTGCAGTTGCGGTACTTCCATAAGTACCAGCAATTGTACCAGTTCCGCCACGAAGAATGGCTTCAGCTTTCATTAATAATACATCTCCCAATCTTAAAATAACGTAATCGTTGTTAACATTACCACCACCATTTAATTCGTTGTCAAAATCAACCGGATACTTAAAAGCTCTAATACCTGTTACTTCAAGATTAGTACCTGTTTCAATTGACCTCACTGCATCGGTATAAATCAATGGTGCTCTTGCCCTGTCTGTCAACATGGTATCATTTTTAAGATCCCGTTGCTGTCCTCTTAAAAAACCAACCGTAATTCTGTTTCCAGGATTTGCCGGCGAATTTAGAGTAGGATAATTAGTTCCTCTTCTTACATCCGTGGCTTCAAACTTGTTATATAAATCAGAAAGCGTGCTAAATCCATTCCATCCTCCCGGATCTTGCTTATAATGCATTCCAGAGCGCCATCTTGAGCGTATCCCGAAAGATTGAGTTCCGCCAACATTCTCCTGACTCCAAATAATTTCTTTTCCAATTACATTGTTATTTGGAGCAAAATTATCAAAGTAGTTAGTGCTAAATGTATAAGCACCACCTGAAATTATTTGATCCCCGTATAGTATTACTTTGTTCATATCAGCAGCATCAAACGTAGGCGTTGCCCTATTTGCAATCATTCCCTTGTTGAGGTAACATTTCATTAGTAAAGCCCGTGCCCCATTCTTTGTAGCTCCTGTAGCAGGTGCATCCGGAAGAAGTGGTAAAACAGCTTCTAATTCAGTAATGATAAAGGTCAATGCTTCAATCCCTGTTCTTACTTTAGATGCAGTTACTACGCTTTCACCAGGCTCACGATAGTTAACCTGATTCCAACCATCCAATAAATAAAACTGAGCTAACGCACGTATGCATCGGGCTTGAGCACCCTGGCTTGGGGTTGGATTAAAACGCAATAAATCTGTCGCACCATAAGCTATCCCGTTTAAACTTTTAAATGCATCAATGATACGTTGATTATCACCATCCCATTTATGCTCATGCAGTACTCTCCAAACACCATTATCATCCCAATCCGGACCTCTGGTTGGGCCAATTAATTCATCTGTTGTCATTTCCCAAAGGGCATAAACCTGATCCTGATTTTGAAAGGTACCCTTAAGGTCATTATACAATTGTGTTAAAAGGGCGGGAGCATTACCAGCACCACCTGCGCCTATTTGCGATTGAGTTAGATTGCCTTCAAATTTTTCATCCAGCTTGGTGCAAGAGAAAATGCCAAGAATGAAAAGAAATGATGCAATAATTGTTAGTTTGCGTATCATAAATTAGTTATTAGAATTAATTAAAATGAAAAATTTACACCCAGCGTTACAATCCGTGCGGATGGATATGGCGTGTATTCAATACCTACAGAAGGAACACCCCGATTGCTTTTATCTACGTTAACCTCAGGATCAAATCCAGAGAATTTAGTAATTACAAAAAGATTCTGGCCGGTAACATAAACATTGGCTGTTTGAAATACCTTTCCAACCTTCCCTACGTTATAAGAAAAAGTTGCATTGGCTAGTTTTAGATAATCACCTTTTTCAATAAATCTTGAGGAAGCTGTAACCGGATTAGAAAATGCTTCCTTAACAGGAGATTCAAAAACAGAAACTGCAATATTTCTTCCGCCGTTAATACTACCTACATTGATAACATTATTTAAGGTATTGTTATACAAACTTTGTCCTAGCGCTCCATTCATGTTAGCTGTGAAAGACAATTTTTTGTATCTGAATGAGGCAGTTAAACCTAAAATAGTAGTAGGGTTAGGGTTACCCACAGGATAAAAGGTAGAACCCCCATCTGTGTAAAGTGCCTGACCAGTAGCTTTATCCAACCCTAAAAATTCTCTGGTGAAAAAAGTATTAATTGGAAACCCGTTTCTAATTGTTTGAACAAAAGTACCAGTAATACCTTGTCCATTTAAAATTCCTGTTGGAATTGGTGCAGGTAGACCGGATACTTCATTTTTAAGAAAGGTTGCATTTACACCTAAGTCAAAAGAAAAATCTTCTTTATCTATAATCGTTGCGTTAATTGCTACTTCAAGTCCCTTATTTTCAACAAACCCAGGTAAGTTTTGCCACAATACCGCTCCGCCAATTGGTCCTGCCGGATCGGGGAATGTTGGAAATAGTAAATCGCCGGTTTTTTTGTTAAAATAATCGAGGGTAATAGCTACCTTATTATTTAGTATGCTTGCATCCAACCCAATGTTATATTGGCGGTCATTTTGCCATTTTAAATCAGGGTTAGGATAATTGGTTTGACTTAAACCCCCGTTATTTCCAAAAGAATACGTTGCTTGTGAAGCACCTGATGGGAAATCCTGATTACCAGTTTTACCCCATCCACCCCTTATTTTTAAGGAGTTGATAGCACTTACCTGAAAAAAACTTTCTTTTGTTACAACCCATGCTGCAGAAAGAGCAGGGAAGGTTCCATATTTATTATTAGTTCCAAATCTGGTAGAACCATCTCTTCGTACAGTACCCGTTAGCAAATACTTGTCTTTAAAGTTAAATCCAACCCTTGCGAAATAGGATTGCAATTCAAAACTGGGATCCACAAATGAACTGATGTTACGAGACCCTGGATTTGAAAACTGGATAAAGTTTGTATAATCCAATCCATATTGACCAAAACCGCCAGTTGGCCCGAGCGCATTTGTATTTGAACCTTTGTTATTTGTTTTTATATACTCATATCCCGCCAAAGCAGTCATATTAAGATTAGAAGCAACTTGCTTATTAAAATTCACGGTATGCGTTGTGGTCTGGGTAGTCAATTCATTTTGACCGATTGCAGCATAGCCTCTATCTTTTACATCTCCTAAATTAATAAATTGCTGTGCGGAAGCTCTTCGGTTACCAGTACTGTAATTGATACTGTAGAGCATCTTGTATTCTAACCAATTTGTAAACTTATAAGAAGGTGCAATACTTGCAAGGAGAGTAGTTACTCTAGATTTGTCATTATATGCCTCTGACATTGCCAATGGATTAATAATATCACCCGCCTTCACATTTAATGAACCGTCTACCTTTCTAAACGCTTCAGTTGGATTCCATTGTAAAGCCTGCCCAATAAGACTTCCAGCAGAACCTGCATTGTTTGTAATTGGAGCAAGATCTTCCTCATAAAGACTGGGAAGAATATTAATATCAATACCTAACTTTTTGCTTTCGAGCATTTTAAAACTTCCAGCAAAATTTGCAGTATATTTTTTAATACCTGTTTTATTTACAATTCCTTCCTGGTTTAATACACTACCTGAAAAACGATATTTACTATTGTCATTACCGCCGCTAATAGCAATATTATGGTTTTGAACAATTCCGTTGCGTAAAATGGCATCCAAACCGTTCACATCTGACTTAAAATCATTGGCTGCACTTACACCATAATAAGTTAATGCCTGGCGGTATTGATTGGCATCCAACACTTTAATTCTCCTCAGTATTGATGATGTACCAACGGATGTTCCGAATTCAATTTTTGTTGCACCCGATTGACCTCTTTTAGTTGTAATTAAAACAACTCCGTAGGCTGCTCTGGTACCGTAAATAGCAGTAGCAGAGGCATCTTTCAAAACATCAATAGATGCGATATCACTCGGATTTAAAAAGTTTAAAGGATTACCACCCGGAGCATCTCCTAAGCCTGAAGGACTTAAACCTGGTCTTGCTGACCTTCCGTCTAAAGGAACACCGTCAATAATATATAAAGGTTGTCCAGAACCTGTTACAGTTGCGTTACCCCTGATTTTTACAGTAGAGGCACCGCCCGGTTGACCACTATTGTTAATCATCTGAACACCAGCTACTTTTCCTTGTATCAATTGGTCAGCAGCAGTAAATGTTCCTTTATTAAAGTCTTTCGCCTGCACGGTAGAAACTGCTCCGGTGAGGTCTTTTCGTTTTGAAGTACCATAACCTACCACCACTACTTCATTGAGGTTACCTACACTTGTTTCCACATCAGTATTTACAATGGGGCCACTTACATTTACTTCCCGGGTAACAACACCTACGCCACTTAGGATTAATATTCCACCGGTTGGAACATTAGCCAAAGTGTAAGCACCCAGTGAATTTGTGGAAGTTGCAATTTTGGTGTTTTTTACTGTTATAGTAACACCAGGGAGTGGTTCCCCTTTTTTATCAGTTACCGTTCCGGAAACTGTTTGTGTTTGGGCCAGCGTAATAGCTGTAAACCCAAAAAATGCCAGCAATAGCATAGCAGACTTTCTCATCATAGCAAGAAGCATAATCGTTAAGTTTTGTTTTAAAAATTTATAGCAGTCATAAAATCATTGTCAAGGTAGCCTAATTTTCTAACAAAGAATAAAAAACACCTAAACTTTAAAATTGTTTGCAGAATAAAATTATACACTAAATTGTTGCAAAAACACCTGATTGACGATTCGTTTACTGCAACCGTTTGCGGAATTGTTTGCGAAACGCTTTGCTGTTAATATATTTTAAAAAATCAATTTTACACTGTAATGAATAACACTACGCTCAAAAAAATATCGGGATTACTCGGTCTCAGTATTTCAACTGTATCAAGGGCATTGAAAAACCACCCCGATATTTCTGAAAAAACCAAACAAAGAGTTACTGAATTGGCGGACAGTTTGGACTATGAACCAAATGCAAATGCCATACAATTGCGTACCAGCAAAAGCAATTTGTTTGGATTGGTGGTGCCATCTATTTCCAATTTTTTTTACCACTCTTTCATTTCTGCTGTGGAGGAAGAAAGCAGGAAGAATGGTTATGCTCTAATGATATTGCAATCTGGTGATGACCCTGCTATTGAAATTTTAAATTTAAAGCTCTGCCGGAAGAGCCGCATCAGTGGCCTGTTTGCCTGTATCTCCAATCAAACATTCAATTTCGATGCTTACCTGAAAATGAAAGATTTAGACATCCCTGTAATATTTTTTGACAAGGTGCCGGAACTAAACAACTGTAATAAAATATGCGTTGCAGATGAGGCGTCTGCTGCGATGGCAGCAAACACTATTATTCTAAAAAACAAGAAAAAAGTACTCGCCATATTTGGAAATACGAACCTCTCCATCACAAAAAAAAGATTGTCTGCTTTTACAAAAACAATGGATGGGAAAATTGATCTGCTGGTTCATCATGCGAACAGCACTACAGAAGCAGAAGCAATCACATTGGAATGTCTGCAGCAAAAGCCCGACACCATATTTTGCATGAGCGACGAAATTTTAGCCGGAGCGATGAAGGCCATCCAACGGGCTGGTTTAAAAATACCGGATGACATTGCTGTAATTGCTATCAGCAATGGCTTTATACCAAAATTATATTTCCCTGAAATTACTTATGTAGAAACAAGTGGAGATGAATTGGGCAGACTTGCTTTTTCGAGTATGATGGCTTGCCTTGATGGCAGCACTTTTACACAGGAACTTACAACCGTGTCGGTGTTGGTGGAAGGAGGATCGATATAAGCAAAGACATACTACGGTTGGTTGTCAAATTGTGGTGTGCCATTCCTTACCCGGCAGCGAGTTGCAAAAGTTGGCCATAAAGCGGACAAAAATTCGGGAACTTAAGCAGAGTTTTGAAAACAATAAATCAATGAATTGCAACGCTTAGAAAACGTTAGTCAGCAAACTATTTCCCAAGCCTACCTTTCAGTTCTTCGAGTTGTCGAGCCATTTCGGCCAATGCGTTATCTTTTTCGTCAATTACTTTTTGTTTTTCATCAATTCTCTTTTTTTTTCATCAATTACTTTCAATAGTTCTTTTTCCTTGTCCCCGAACATCGCATTTACCGTCCTCCAGGCTTCCTGCTCAATCTCAATTTTCTTTTCTCGACTGGGTCTGTACCGGTGTACTGCAAAATATCAGTAATAATCTTAACTTCTTCAAGGTCAAGTAGCGTGCTTGAACTGCTTGGTTATTCTATTGTTATCAATAAAATTGGCCTGTTCAAAACATTTAGCATTTTGGCCAATTTTGTTTGCTACTTGTCTGTAATTCGTTCCACTTGAATAATAAAGCGCTCATGAGTTAATTTTTATAAAAAGCTGCTTCCGATTTCAATCATTTTGTTAGTAACTAAATCTTTATAGTTCCGCTCAACTTTTAAAAAAGGTGTGTCGATCTCTGGAAGTTTGAAACCTAAAATGTAAATGGTTGTGATTAGTAAAACTAATTTTGCATTATTAATGGTGTCTGCTTTCTTGTAATGTTCAGCGGGATATCTCCTGAAACGCATTAAATCTATTAGATTTTTTGCTTTTTGGATTTCTATCAATACTTTTTTGAATTCTCCTGCTTCGGTCTTAATTGTAGCAATAAAGTCAAGACGAAAAACAGCAAGTCAGGCAAGTTCATCACTATATGTAAACTCTTGTGGCCTTACTTAAATGGGTTCGATGATTTGTTCCAATAGTGTTCCGATAAAGCATTTCGCAACCCTTTCATTCTCCATCATTCTTTTGAAAACCACGTCGTATACACGATTTGCAATACCCATTTTCTAAACAAGTTAATTCCATCAAAAGTACAGGATTCTTGTTCTGTGTCTTAATGCCAATGTCAGTTTATCCGGTTCAGAAAGTATAGGAAGAACGTTTTGGTTTACACGAGAAATGGTTTTGGATGTTTTACCTGTACGGGTAATAATGCTAAATTGAAATTATAAAGTACGAGTTTAGGACAAAAGCCAGATTGAGTGAGTAAGACCGTACCATTAGAGGCAGCAACCAAATGTCAATTGCTCCAAAGTGCCGCAACTTTTTCATAATACAATGCTGCGCTAAAATATCACCGAATGATCATTGACAATTTACATTTATTTATCATCAACAGCCCAAAGCATAATACCCTACTCCTGCTTTTTATCATGATTCTTTCATTTTCCCAAGGCAGTGTTTTTTGCCCCGGTAAAAATAGTTTTCCATACCAGATTAAAAAACGATTTATTAACATCCCTTTCGTACTGGATGGATTTGTTGTTGGCTGCATCGGTATTATCGTTCTTTATAAGTGTGTTGGCCAGCAAACTTAATAAACCCTTTTTCTTTAATTCGTCCTCATCTCCTTTTTTTAATACGTCCATTTTCAAATTTTGGTAAAGGAATAAAATATCACCCGTTGCTTTTGTATCGGTTCCCTTAATGGCAAAGGTGACGGCATTGATTTTACCCTCTTGTATGGAGGCCATCGCCAGCGGTTCAATGATGGAATTTAGCGTAACCGCATTCATTTCCGCCATCTTACCTTTTATTGCAAATGCCCCATTGCCTGCATTCAGCGGAAACTGCCAATCCGTTTCTAAATTACCGGCATCTAGAAATTTAGCAGTCGCCTGCAATTTTAGTAGATTGCTTTGTTTGATGCGTGCCGGAATATTGGTAACATTCGCTATCGTTGCATTGATATGGCTAAAAAATACATTTCCGGTTAGTTCAGATTTTAAAGCCCTTTCCCGGTATGAAACAGTGCCGTTTTTAATTTGGACCCTATGTATACAAATCGGATACTTCAGTTTCAGCAGTGATTGCTGGGGATACTTTCCAACCTTACTACTAGTATCAGGAGGCAAGGTACGGTCATTGAAAATTTTTATAACAGGCTGAAAAGAGGCTAGCTCCACTTCAAGCTCCTTACTATTCAAAAGTCTTTTTGTATTTACGCCCGAAAGAACAATGTTGTTGAACACAACGTTATACTGATCATTTTGATGCTGACTTTGTTTTACAAACGCTGCCTCCGTTAGCAGCGGCTGCAAGGACACCTGTTTAATTTTAACCTGAGCGGTAGCATTATTGATTATGAAATCACCCACATTTAAACTATACAATTTGTCTTTTGTAGTAATCGAAAATCCATTTGCCGAAAGTTCCCAATCTGAATTATTGATCAGGCTATTGATAGTAGTAGCCTCAGTTATTTTTAGATTTTTTTTCGCATTAAAGCGTACGTTGCTTAACATAAAAGGCTTTTTGCCGGCCTGATCTTTATTCACAATAATCACCTTTGTGTTGCCTAAGTGAATACCGGCTATCTGAGCCTGGTCAATCATGTCTGTCGACAACTCAAGGGATTGTTCACCTGCTTTTTTACCCCCCTTACTATTCTTAACATATATAGTGATTAAACCACCTTCACAACTAATTTCTCCTGCCTTCAGCCGTTGTTGAAAGATGAAAGAATTGGTATTCAAATCACTAATTTGAATTTTTTTCAGATCAATGACTGGTTCCATATTGTTTAACTGAAATTGCCGGGTCGACTTTATCTGAAGCGATCTTTTATTGGCAATATACTCCACCTGCTCAAGGTTGATCCGGGTATTATTTTTTGATGGAGGTAGCTGAATATTATCAATCGTTACATGAATATCTTTTACAAAATAACTAAGGATACTTTCATAATTCTTTGTTTTGTCTACAAGGAAATTTTTCAAGGTGATATTGATTTTTTCTACCGTGGTTTGTGGATTACCCGATTTATTGGTGATCATCAGTGTTCCGTCGGAAACCTGTATCGTGTCCGTTTTTATACTGGTAAATTTTCCTAACATTTTCTGGTACAATTCCAGCGTGTCATTTTTGGTATAGGGCTTTGGCTGATCTGCACCAGTATTGATGATTAGTATAGTTGGTTTAATTAGAAGTATTTTTCTTGCAGACACTGTTGCCTTACTCATAAGGCCCACAATATCGGCCCCGCTTACTTCTACTTTCTGTATCCTGATATTATACAATGCATTGGGTAAGCTATCGGTACTCTTCAGCGATAGTTTTTGGGCAGTGTCTGATTGCAATACCACATTGTAAAAAGTAGCATTGCCATTTATTTCATCAATATGCGAACTATCGTAATGAATATAATAAAGACTATCCGTTTTTTTTGCGATGGCATCTGCAATAGAATCCTTCACAATTTTCTTTTTATTATTTTGCCAATACAGGTACCCTCCAATGGTTGCTACCGCAATTACTATCAATACTATTTTAAATATTTTTTTCATCTTATGCAGATTAAATTATTTAGTTGCCAGTTAAATTAAAAAGGATATCCAAGTGCAATATTCAATACCAGATTTTGTTGGCGCCAGTTTCGGTCGCCGAATTCAAGTTTATCAATCACCCATCGTTGTCCTTCCGGCAAAAAGGGCTTGCGTAACGGGAAGCCCAAATCGGCTCTGATTAAAATCAAGCCGGCATCAAATCTTAAACCAACACCCGATGCAACTGCAATTTCTTTGTAAAAATCTTTTTTTAACTGGCCTGCCTTGCCAAATAAAATGGTATCCTTTGTCCATACATTGCCCATATCTAAAAATACGGTACCACTAAATTTAGCGAATAATGGAATTCTGATCTCAGAATTAAATTGCAGTTTGTAATCTCCTCCTACCAACTGAAATAAACGCTGGTCATACAAGGTGGGCAAATAAGATCCCGGACCAATTTTGCGCCATCGAAATCCTCTCAATGTTTTTGCTCCACCAATCACATATTGTTTGGTAAAAGGCATAATATTGGAATTATTATAAGGGATTCCAGCACCTATTAGTAATTGGTTGATCCAGTCAAAATTGTTTTGTAGTTTTCTTTTATAACGTATATCAATGTCTGCTTTTATGTATTGTGCAAATGATGTGCCTGCTAACTCTTTTTGACGGGGTTGATTGGCTCCGGTCAATAGTCCTGCAATATTTCCTGCAACGTCCAGACTGCCTTTAAAATACCATTGTCTTTTTTCAAAGGGATTAGAAGTATTATAGGTAAACGAATAAATGCTACCAAGAATCAGCTCTGAATTAACATTGATTAGCAATGCCGGATTATAAAAAGTTTCTTTGCGGAAAGTATCTGTCAATTTGCCCGCATTGATATAAGTTAAAGCAATGGGCGATAGCCAGTGCTCTTTATTAGAACCTCGCTTCCATACAAATTCATACTGGAGGCGGTAAATGTTTTTCGAATAGAAATCTTGCTTTCTAAAGAGCTCGTAGCCGAACAATAAGCGGGTGTGTGGCGGATATAAATTGTATTCTTTTATGTGAATGAAAGGAATGTAAAAACGGGGTAAACTAATAGAAGCTTCCACGCCCGTTCTTAAATTTGTAATGTGCTTAAACGAATCAGGAAATGACATTTCAATTCCACCATAGGCTTTTATCAACAATAGTTCTGCTCCTCCAAATACATTTCTGTTACGCCAGTTTATACTTGCCTGTGTTCCTAAAAAGGAATGTTCTTTTGAAAAACCGTTGAGCTCTGCCTGCAGCGATTTTCGTTTAGCAGCCGTGAGATAATAAAACACATTTAGCGCAGCCTTACCTGCGGTATCAACCGTTTGTTCGTACCTGTTTTTTGCAAACTTAAAAACGCCCAGATTTATAAGTCTGTTAAGTGTGGTGTTTTGGTCAATGCTACTATATGCTTTTCCCGGCCGATAAGTGATGGCAGCCTTAAATAATTCAGGTTTAAATTTATGGACCGTATCTCTGATCAACAATTCATCAACATTCGTCATACCGCTTTTGCTGGTATCAGGCGGCGGAAGCAACAGTGTATAATTTGGGAAGATAACTATCCTATTAATGGAATAGGCATGCGTTGCATTTTCGGGGATATTTTTTTTAATACTCAAAATAATATCCACCTGGTTGTTTCCCACGGTGCTGTCGGCATAGGCTAAAATGTAGGCAGGACTAAAATAAAAATACCCCCTGCTCTTTACATATAAATCAAGCCGGTCTTTTTCCGCTTGTATATCACTCAACCGATATGCGTTACCCGTCTTTAGAACCCCCTCCTGTTGTTTTTCCTGTAACAGTCTTACAAGCGCTGATCCATCATTTACCCAGGTGATATTTTTTATCTTATATCGAGGATAAAGGTGTACAGTATAATGTGCAACAGTCATGGTTCCCTTACTAATCGTGTCACCGGTTACCGTTGAATGAAAGTACCCGAGATTACCTAAAAAATCCTGCATATTTTTTGCACTGGATTTGGCATTTATCTGGCTGGTAAATACAGGTGGCTCACCCAGTTTATTCTTTAAAAAAGCGCCAATGCCTTTCGGTCGTTTCGGCTTACCTAATACATACCACCACCAAACCTTGTACGGTTTACCCAAAGCAAATTTATTTGCGGAAGGCTTTGCCGCCATTTTCAATTGTTTCTTCAGCGCATCCGGAGAGGCACCTATATCTCCATGCTTCTTCAATTGGATATCAGCTCCACGATACAATTGTTCACCGGCAGGCAAATATTTTTGCACATTACAACTACTGATGCCAAATAACAGGACGAAACAATATAGCGGTAACCTAAGCATCCTTTAATTACCTGATTTTTTAGCCTTCTTTAAAAATAATTCTTCAAACTTTTCATAATCCATCGTAACTAAAAATGCCAGACCTGTTTCCATAACATATCCATCGAGTATTACTTCAAATTGATTTTTGGTGTAAGACCGTAGCAGGTATTTTCCATCCGCAGATAATTTATAACTGGCCGTTACATCCGGTAAAAAGCGACTGCCTTTTTGTTGGGCAGCCTTAGCTGATCCATCTATACTTTCTATACCGAAATTCTTTCCGGTGGTTACGGTTAACCGATCGTTTAAAAAGCTTTTGGAAAGCTCAACATTTAATTCCTGCTGCATTGCATCGCTGTTGGCAAAATCCTGGTAGGAGGTCAAGTTTAAATCTGCATTGATTCCTTTAAAAAGGTCTGACGCCAAATGATCCAAAGCGGATGATAAAAACCTGCTGACACTTTCGTGCGCCAAATCGGATAAATCAGTGCCATTGCCTTTAAAAAAATCAGTTGATTGTTCGCCCACAAAACGATCCATCGCCAGTAAAGCAAACACCTGTTTATTGATACCCGAAATATCAGCTCTTAATTGTACAAGCTTATTGTTAATAGTATTTTTCAGGATGGCATTGATGGTTTTGTTACTATCAGGCAACTGAATATCGAAACTGATTTGAGGGCTGTTTAAAGCACCTTTCAAAAATAATATCACGTTAAATGGAAGTTCCTTGTTAAAGGTGCTGGCAATGGCCCGGTTCACCACGCCTACTTCATTACCCAGTAAATTTTTAGGCGAAGTATGGATGCTGTAAGCCGCACGAATATTCATAATAGCATCAGCAGGACGGCCATTGAATTCAATGCTGCTTCCTGGTAGTAAATCAAACCGCTTGTTTAAAAACTGGCTGTTCAGTTCGTAATAGCCACTATCAGGAATATAGTTTCCTGCCAGCAATAACTGGCCTGCTGAATCAATACCCCCGTTTAATTTTGCTGCTCCTTTCAATTGAAGGTAATCGCCGGAGTTGGGGTCGATCACAATTTTAAAGGAAGCATTTTTACCTGTCTTTATCTCCAGGCTTTTATTGATATGCTTCTCCAGGTGAAGTGCTTTTTTAGTAACAGTTTCAATCGCTTTTTTTTCCTTCAATACCACACTATCCGGTTTAATAAATTGCACCACCGATTTTGCAGCAGCTTCGCTATTGTTTATTTCCGGTAAAATAAAAGTAAGGTTGGTTGCATCATCCAAAAGAATATTTCCACTGAGTAATGGCCTGGTTGAATTGCCGGTTACCGCCAGATCAACATTCACCAAAGCTTTTCCAAATACGTGGTGATTTTCAACACTGCCGACATGCATCAAAAGGAAATTACTGCCTTTTGCCTTTATATCCAATCTAATAATTTTATCAGCCCCCCTATTTACTTTGCCATTGATGGTTAAAGAATGTCCAACCGAATCAAGTACGACAAACTGGTTAACATCAATTGTGGGATAATCGGCTATTAGCTTTTGCCGGTAAATAAAAAAGGAAGTACCAAATGGTCTAAGCGAAATCTTTACGGTATCTATCATCAATGGGCCATTCCATTCCGGATGCATGATTTTTTTTTGCTGTCCGATTAACCCGCTGACGCTTGCAGAAGCCTGACTTTTTTTGCCAGTAAAAATTACAGGAGCGGCATTGAAGTGCTGGTTGTTTTCCCAGGTACTATCGGTTAAAAAATGCTTCAACTGAGCGGCAGTAATGCTATCGGCTCCTTCCCTGCTTTGAAATGAGATGATCTTTTTATCGGATAAGAACTGCAACCGGTTACCGTTCTGGCCATAACCGGCTTTAATCAAAACGACTGTATTTAGCAATACCAACAGCACACAAGATTGCACACATGGCATTAATTGATCAGTCCATTTTTGAATTACATTTTTTATCATATCAATTGGCCCTGCAAACAGGCAATCAATTTGTCGCTGCTGCAAATAATCAGCATTTTAGTATTGCTGATGAACCTGGATAGAGAAATATCTATGCCTGATTTAAGAGGCTAAGTCTATTGCACTAAGGCATCAGCCTGCATTTGGCAGCATATAAAACGTAGAATACTTTCCCCAATCTTATTATGGCAATAAATACGCTGAATAATAAAGCATGAATGTTTCAATATTTACTCCTGCCGGATAAAAGAGTTTAGCTATCCCGGCGAGCCCCTGTTGCGTCTCTGACCAACAGCCGAAGCCCACCTTCTAAAAGTTGTTTGAAAATATTGTGATCCCTTAATAGTAACAGGCCTCAATTTTCGACTATCATACAATGCCGTTAAGTTAAGGGTGGTTGGTGAGACACCAAAAACGGTCACGAGCCGGGCGAGTGTCCCCACCCGCCACTTAAACTGCTAACCAAACGGCATTGGACTATCATAACATAACTGTACTAATCTACTATCAGGAATGATAATCAGTTGAAAATTATTTTGAATTATAATTTTCGTCGGATTAAAAAAAATCAACTTCCCATCACCGCTTGTCGCAAATGCCTGATAGTCGTCCATTGCTTGTAAATGATCCACAATAATATTATAAACACAATGGGCTCAATGATTACAAAAATCCAGATATTGATGGCTTCGTAAGTCATGTTAAGTTTGGCGGCCAGATACACCAGCAGATCTACACACCATTTAAATGCTTTGTTCATATTGTTTTGTTTATTGGATTAATAATTTTTTACAGTTGTCACATAGCAATTTTGTTTCCCTGTCAACCGATTTGATGGTGCCCTCCGCAGATTCCATAAAGCAGGTTTTGCTAAAGGTACAATGCACTAACCCCATGGTATGGCCCAGCTCATGCAAGGCAACTTTTATAAACCGTTCGTTAAACAACAATCTGTCAGGTGTCTTTAGCCTAAAGGTTGATATCACGCAGGCTTTACCCGGACAGAAGCCCAGCCCCATCACACCCCAATCGTAAATTTTATTGTGGGTGGTTGAAATGTCCTTTGTGGTGATGCCGATGATTTTATCATAGCCATTATAGCCAACCAGGTAATCCAGCAATAGTGGCGCACGGTAGCGGTTGCGTGGTTTATAATATGCGGTTGCCGGCATCGGAGCAATCCCTTTTATTTCGGTGACTGTGCAATGGTAAGTAGCGGTTATGTTCTGCAACAACTCCGCACGCAACTTTGCATTGATTGTTGCAAAATAAAGCACGGCAATTTTTAGCGGTGGCTTTGGCTTATCCCGTTCAGTTATAAACAGGCCGAGAAAGATGAATATAATTTTCATAAAGTAATAATAAAACATTTTTTAAGTAGCGGAAAAATCAACGCCCCATCCGGAAATAACGAACAGGGTATGCCCCTTTTTATCTTCCCATTCCATTTTGGGATGAGCGGGTTTTGCCCAATTGCTACACCATTCTTTCAGCAAGGTAATGTTTGCACCCATAGTGTATTCATTAAAAGCCATGGTATCCGATTTACATCTGTGGCAATGGACTAATAACTCCGTCCAATGCACCAGGCTTCTACCATTACAATGATTACAGTATTGCAGTTTATCGGGCAGGCTGGCGCATTGCGGATGAAGCGGAATATCGGCTTCACCTGGTTCTGCCAAATCATCCCGGTAAATAATGCCTTCGTCAAAATGCTGGTTGTACGCCCGTTTACATTTTTCGCATACCTTTTCTTCGATTATTTCCAGCCACTCGTTATTGGAATAAATGGTGGTGTTGTATCCGCAGCAATTGCAGGAGAAGATGGCGGTCTGGGCATAAATGGGTTCATCGGGCATTGGGTAAATTTTATGGATTAAAATAGTAACATTTTTCTTTATGCTACCGCACGGTTAAACTAAATTTGGTTTGTTTCGATTAAGCCTCCACTACCATATTCCCTGATACCATGAAATCCACTATCGGGGGTATTTAG
>JBGSMI010000322.1:0-14039 GCA_041740215.1 Ferruginibacter sp. | reverse complement strand
CAATGGTGTTAATTACTTCCTGGATACCATAGTTACTACTAATACCAATTTCAGTTTTTTGATTTTTTCTACCAGACTTGGTAGTTACCACAATTACACCATTACCACCTTTAACACCATAAATAGCGGTAGTGGCAGCATCTTTCAATACGTTGATTGATTCGATGTCGGCGGAGTTGATGGAGTTTAAATCGGTAAGGGTTTGCGGCGAGCCGTCAATGATCACCGTAGGATCTGTACCGGAGAATGAAGGAATACCACGGATAAGTACCGTTGGCTTTGCACCTGGTGTACCGGTTGAAACAACCGTAACGCCGGCCGCTCTTCCCTGCAACGCATCTTCTGCTCTTACCGGTTTTAGCTTTTCAATATCGGATCCCTTGATGGTAGAAATAGCACCGGATACTTTGGTTACTTTTTGAGAACCGTATCCTACCACTACTACATCTGTTAATGTATTGGCTGAGTTTTCCTCCAACGAAAAGTCGATTACACCGGCAGTTTGTACCCTCCTTTGCTGGGTAGTCATACCTACAAAAGAGATCACCAGCGTTGTACCTTTTTCTGGCAGTTTAATACTGTAGTTACCATCCTGGTCGGTGGTGGTAGATGGCTGGCCGCCCTTAGCAACAATTGAGACATTGGAGAGAGGCTCGCCGCTTGATTTTTTAATTACTTTACCGGTGACGGTAATAGTTTGGGCATTCGCTACGCCAAAAAGGCATAAACAGAAGACAATGCCAAGCAGTAGTCTGTTTTTAAATTTCATAAACAAATCGTTTTTATTTTTTAATAGAAAGCAGTTAGAATTGCTAAAATTAGCTCCAACGACATTATTTAGGTTAAAAATTGCCCCATCATTACTACATCAGTCATTGAAAATTGGCCTTTATACAGCGAAAACCAGTACATCAATACTACATCAGCTTAAATTCTTGTTCCATCGAGCCTTCAATCAATTGGACTGCATCCCTCAAATAAAAAACTGATTTTTATCATATCCGGCTTTTCTTCTGCCAAAATAACATTACACATCAGGGTTCAGAATAATTTATAATAGAAAATCAGTGCCCAATCAGGTCTATTTTTCTGGAAAGAGCTGCTTAAAAAATGCTCAGGAGGATTTAGGTTGAGAAGAACCAGACTTTAGGTGACGGTTTACCGACCCCCAGACCGCAAAACGGGTGAATAATGCCGTAGCATCCTGCTATCGAATCTATAGTTGACTTTCTAGCAGCCCGGTTAATTTGGGAACCGAACATTTACAGAAAGACCCGGAATAAACACAGACAATCACGGGTTGTTCATCCCGGCACCGGAATTGACAACCCCTTATCCAGGATTCTATTCTTTGACAGTTTATATAAAACGGCCAGTTCTATTGATAACCAATTAGTGAATAAAACGCAAAAAAAAGACCGCCAAATGGCAGTCTCTTTTTTAAATTTAGAGGCAGTAAGTGTTAATCAATTACAACCATGCTGGTTTTGATGGTTTCTCTGTCTTTGAACAGAATGATATAAACGCCTTTATACAGGTTGGCAATGTCTAATACTACATTGCTGTTAGAATTTTGCTTATTCAATGCAACGGCTTTTACTACTTTTCCTTCAGCATTCAACAATTGCAAACTGGCGGTGTTGCCTGCAATGGTTTCCAGCGAAACAACGAGGCTGTTTTTTGCCGGATTTGGATAAAAAGAAAAACCGTTAGCGCCTGCGGCTGAAAAATTAACCGAAACAACACCCGAATAGGTTTGTTTGCTGTCAATATCTACCTGATTAAGCCGGTAATAATTGATGCTTTTTAAAGGATTGTTATCAACAGCAGCATATTGTTTTGTTGCTGTTGTCGCGGTATTCCTGTTGATGAACTGTAGAGGTGCCCAATTGACACCGTTGCCGCTACGCTCAAGGCTAAATCCTTTATTATTGGTTTCTGACAAAGTTTTCCAGTTTAAAACGGTGGTGGCACCACGCTTTGCAGCTTTAAAATCTGCAAGGGTTACCGGTAATGGAAAAAATGTAGTTGGTACAGAACTTAAGTAAATATTATCCAGGTACAGCGTAGTGTTAGATCCTATAAATAAAAGTTGCGCTAAATGTGCTTTTGTGGTAAGACCGGTTAAATCAGCCAATGGAATATTGTAGCTGGTCCAAACACCGGGAGTTGGAGCTGGGGATAAAAGGTACTCAATGGATGAGGCATCATCGCCACCATTACTGAAAATACCATCTGCACCAAAGTCAACCAATTTCACTTTAATTGGCGTAGAATTAGGCGTCCAAACATCTACATGAAAATGCAACATTGAGGTAGCATCAATCAAATTACTTCCCACGAACTCTGTACCGGAAAAAACGAGGTTGGTATACAGTTTAGTATCATTTCCGGCAATAACCACATCAGCTACAGTTGCATTATCCCACACGGTGGACCATGTATCAATTGTGCGGTTTGAATAGGAATTGCTAAACAATGAAATTACATTTCCCGGAGCTGTACTGGGTGTTGGTGCTGCAACTGTTGGCGGATTGTACGTCACCACCAAAGACGCGGTGGTACTGCCGCTGCCGTAGCTGCCTTCTGCTGCCTGGGTAGCAGTAATGGTTGATGTTCCGGCACCTGTAATGGTGATAGTTTTACCAGAAATCATGGCTACATCCGAATTGCTGCTGGCATACGTAAATGCACCGTTGCTATTGCTGGCAGGATCTGTTATTGTAAAAGCAGCATCGCCTACCACTTTAGCTGGCACCCCAAAGCCGGTAATGGTTGGCAAACTGGCCGCTGTCCAAAAATAAACATTGTCTAAATAAACGGTAGCTCCCCCGGGTGTTGACACAAACTTAAACTGGCCAACGTTGGTGATAGCCCTGGTATAACTCGAAAGCGGAATATCAATGGATGTCCAACCAGAAAGCGTATTAGTAACTGTCACTTTTTGTTCCGGTGCTACATAATCAATTAGATAAACATCCAGTGCAGTACAGTCAGACGTCCAGATATCAAGGTGCAAATTGGTCATCGACGCTGCACTGATAGCCGGTGCAAATTCCCAACCCTGGTAATTCATATTTGCATATTTTTTAATCACGTCTGTTCCAACGGTGATTTCAGACACTGAATTCAGACCGCTCTGTCCCCAGTCAGGGTTAAAGTTAGTCCCTGTAATACTCGTGTAAGCTCCACTAAAAATGGAGATCACGTTGGCTGCACTTCGTGCAGGAGGTGTTGGTGCAGCTACAACAGGTTGAGCTACCACACGGGCAATCATCGAAACCATCATTGCAGATAAAAGGAGAATTTTCTTCATGTGTTTGTGTTTAGTTTGCGTAAAAAAAATGTTTTTAAAAAATGTTGCTGTAGCATTATTGTCAAATGACGATAAGGGTTAAGTCATTTTTGACATTTGTCTTTATAAAACTTCAGCAAAATCGGTTGCTCGTAAAAGCTACCAGTTTTGCTGAAGCAATGATTGTATTAGTTTAAGATTAATTTCAAAGGCGTATTACCTTCCACTTTTAACAGATAAATACCTGCAATTGGCTTCACTGGCAACGTTACCTGTAGTGTATTGCCCTGTGCGGTAAACATACCGTTATACATTACCTTACCAGCAATGTTGGTTATTTGAACCGAAAGCTTTTTAACAGTGGGCTCCGCAAGTTTGATATTGATTTGAGTACCACTCAAAGGATTCGGATACAGACTAATACCTGCAGTTCTTCCTGAAATCAATATTGCCTTTGTTCCAATCACAGTAAACCTGCCGTCTTTATCAACCTGTGAAAGGCGATAGTAGTTGCGGCCATTCACCGTATTTTTATCAACGACTTTGTAATCAATTTTAATGGAAGAATTTGATTGGCCAGTCACTTTCTCAATTGGTGAAAAACTGGTACCGTCTAAACTTTTCTCAACCAAAAAGTGATCATTGTTCTGCTCCGAAGCGGTTGACCAGGTAATGCCTACATTTCCATCTGACTGTTTGCTTATGGCAAAGTTGATGACCGAAACCGGCAATGTACTTAAACAGTTAGTGCCTACAGTATAACTATGCGGAGTGGCACTGGAGTTTCTGTCGCCAAAACCTGGCACATTGTAAGTAAAGTAAATACTAAGTGGCGTGCCATTGGCAAAGGCCTTGGTAAATCTAAAGTCAGATCCAACAGGCGTCATTGCGTAACCAGGATAACCACCGGACAAACCTTCTCTTACATAAATCAATGCACTATTGCTACCAGCAATGGGAGCTTCGGGATGGAAGGTAAAGGTTACATTACCGTTGGCAGTTTCTGCCTTGTAGCTATAATCGCCATTGGCTAGCGTGCCGCAAAAACCACCACTGTTGTTGATATTCACCACCACGTTGATTAAAGAAGAAGTAGCAGTCAGGTTAAGATTGTCGGTTGCTTTTGCCGTGATGGTATAGTTACCCGCTGCAACACCGGTCCAGTTATAACTATAAGGACTGGTATTATCGGTACCCAGTAAATTAGCTCCATTGTAAAATTCAACCTTACTAATGGTTCCATCTGCGTCGGAAACGCTGGCTTCAAAAGTAATGGAAGCGATTTCTGTATAGGTTGCATTGTTTACCGGCGATGTAATACTGATGGTAGGCGGCGTACCTGTAGCCCCTGTGCAATTGCTACCTACTGTATAACTATGTGGATTAGCCGCTGAATTTCTTTCACCTGCAGGTGGGGTTTGATAAGTAAAATAAAAACTAACCGGAGTTGCATCAGCAATGGTTTTAGAAAAAATAAAGTCGCTGCCGGATGCCGTCATTGCGTAACCCGGATATCCACCTGATAAACCTTCCCTTACATAAATCAGGGCATAAGCACAACCAGCTATGGGCGCCAAAGGATGCATCGTAAAAGTAACAATACCACCGGCTGTTTCTGCTTTAAATTCATAATCGCCGCTAACCGCTGTACCACAATAGCCATTTACATTAGGCGTATTCACCGTAACGTTTACAGGATTAGAAGTTGTAGTCAACGAACTATTATCAGTTGCTTTAGCAGTTAACACATAAGGACCTGCTGGCACTCCGGTCCATGTGTAGCTATATGGACTTGTATTATCTGTACCCAACAAAGTATTGCCATTATAGAAATCTACTTTGGTGATGCTACCACCAGGATCGGCTGCAGTTGCTTCAATGGTTATGCTGGCAGGCGCCACAAAACTGGTGGCATCAGCAGGAGACGTAATAGAAACAGTTGGCGCACCCGGAATACAAACGTTACCTACCGTATAGGTATGCGGATTGGCGCTTGAATTTCTTTCGCCTGCAGGTGGTGTATTATAAGTGAAATAAAATGTAAGCGCTGTTCCATCTGCAATGGCTTTGCTATAAACAAAATCTGCACCCGAAGCCGTCATACCATAACCACTAAATCCACCGGCAGCCCCTTCTTTCAATGCTAAGATAGCAAGATTGCTACCTGCAATAGGTGCCAACGGATGAAACTTAAAGTACACGGTGCCGGCATTGGTGTACACTTCGTAACTATAATCGCCATTTGTCGCAGTTCCGGTACAGGTGTAGGGAGCTACAATAATGTTTACCGCAGCAGATACCGTTTCATTGTTATCATTATCGGTTGCTTTGGCTGTTATGGAATAATTCCCCAACGGCACACTCGTCCAGCTATAACTATAAGGACTGGTTAAATCTGTACCCAGTAAGGTATTGCCATTGTAAAAATCAACCTTGGTTACTGTGCCATTGGCATCGGCTGCATCTGCAGTAATGGTAATGGAAGCAGGTGGTAAAAAACTGGCTCCGTCGGCTGGAGAGGTAATGCTAACAGTTGGCTTAATCGGATCAGTAACTGAAATATTAACACCACCTGATGTAGTGGTTAAACCACCGTTATCGGTTGCTTTAACTGTGATGGTATAATTGCCTGCAGTAACCCCGTTCCAAACATAACTGTAAGGACTGGTGGTGGACGTTCCCAACAGCGTAGTGCCATTGTAAAAATCTACTTTATATACTGCCCCTCCAGCATCTGTTGCAGTCGCATTGATGGTAATGGGCGAAGGCGTGAGAAATGCAGCGTTATCGGCTGGCGATGTGATAGCAGCCGTTGGTGGAGTATTACCGGCGGCCGACACAAAAATGATAACCGGTGCAGAAGTTGTTACTGCAGCACCATCGTCTGTGGCTACAGCCGTAAGTGTGTCTACACCTACAGTCGGACTATTCCATGTAAAGCTGTAAGGACTGGTAACATCGGTTCCTAATAAAGTGCTACCGCTATAAAAATCCACTTTTGTGATGGTGCCATTTGCATCAGCCGCATCTGCATTGATAGTAACTGAGGAGGGAACTGTAAAAATAGCATTGGCCCCAGGCGAAGTTATTGAAACGGTTGGTGGCGGATTAGATAAAATTCCGCCCGAAAAATAAATATTGTCAAAGTAAAAATCGGCTGCACCTGCTGCCGGATCACCGGCAAACATAAATGCGCCTTTTACAGAATATAAATCGATGTTCATACCCAATGCGCCATTGTTGAAATCGGCCAGGGGTATCGAAACCTCGTGCCAGTTACCATCCCTGATCAATCCATATTTTTGAGTACTGGCTGGAAAATTCATCCAGGTTTCACCATGTCCAGTTTTTAATCCTATTTTATATTGACCGGCATACGAAGATTTAAAATGAAACTTTAAAGATCCGGTTCCAAAATTATTCAGGTTTACGTAATTGTTGTCAACACCCATTCCAAACCAATCACCTGAATTTGCATGTACTGCTAATAAATGACTTCCTTCAAAAGGAACCGCATTGTTGATATTGGTAAGATTATTCCAGTAATATAAAGTAGCGTTGGTACCATAACTCAACGAGTCAGCTACCGGAGTGGTTTCTGTTAACACGCCAAAATTTCCACTTTTTGCATTGTTGTCCCCAATAAACAATACATCACCCGGATTTTGATACAGCTTAATATAATCTACCAGCATTTTACCCGGAAGTGGAGCGGTAATGCCGCTTTCGTTGAAAATGCCGGTGTATTGTCCGCCTACTGCAAGATTTAGCAATAAAAAATGCGGCGTATGAAACTCACTTAAATTAGCTGCGGCCCCTCCGCTGATATCGAATGTATAAAACTCAACATTATCGAGATACATTTTAATGGACTGGCTGGTCCAAACCATTTTATACAAATGGTAGTCTGCCGATAAATCTACTGCTGCTTCAGTATTAGATGTATTAAACTGGTGGGCACCGGTTGCATCGCTCCAATGTGCTGCTGAACTTACCTGGCGGTTTCCCTTTCCGGCAGCCAACGCTGCTGCTGCACCTACTTCCATCATGTCTATTTCACCAATTGAAGGCCATGAACCACCAATGGTACCCAATGTCCAGAATGCCGGCCAAAGACCATTCGATAAATTGGGTAACTTAATGCGAGCCTCAATCGTACCGTATTTAAAATGAATACGACCTTCTGTTTTAATCCGGCCGGAGGTAAAAGCACTACCTTGAAAATTTTCTCTAATAGCCTCAATTACAAGACTACCGTTTTCTACCCTAACATTTTGTGAACGACTTGTGTAGTATTCCAGTTCCTGATTGCCCCAACCCCAGCCTGCAGGCCGTTCACTACCATTTCCAAAATCATAGGTCCACGCATTGGTGTTAACGCCCGTAGAATCAAAATTCTCCTGCCAAACCAGTGTTTGGGACTGGGCCGAATAAAGGCAGGACAAAAGGAAGGCAAGGCCGATTGCGACCGCCAGCTTTAACCTGCTTTTTGGTAAACCGGTAAAGTTTGAAAGTTGGTTCATAAATAATCTATTATGGTAGGCTGAAAAAATTAGTTAAAATAGCAATCAACGGGGGTAGAAAAAAAACAATGAGGTTGGATCAGCAGGTTCGATTGTCAGGATTTGAGGCGTACCAATATGGATAGGCAATGCGCAACAGAGGACTCAAAAAAAAGGGGAGAATAAAGTTTTGGATAAAATTTCGTATCGGGAAACAAGAAAGATCTGGAGTCAAAATAAAATTGTAGGTAGGTACAATACATTTCATACGCAATCGTTTTAGAAGTTGTAAATAGAAAGAAAAATCGTTACTCAAAGATATCTTTTACCACTTCAGATTCAATTTAAAAGTCCACTTCAATACTACATCAGTAGATAAAAGCAACTGTTTTTATAGCTAAAACCACTACATCGATACTACATCAGTAAATTTTTATCTACCTTCCTCCTTCATTTCACGAACAGACAATGAAGAGACTCCTGATACTTTTATGTTTGCCCCTAAAGTTATTTAGCCAAAATACAATTGGGCTACCGGACGTAGTCAATTATTCTAAACAGGCCTATAGTGCCGGTCTGCAAAACTGGGACATTAAGCAGGATAAAAACGGCATCATCTACCTGGCCAATAATGAAGGCTTACTTTCCTTTGATGGGAGAAACTGGAATTTATATGCATTACCCAACAAGACCATTGTACGGTCCGTTGAAATTGGATTGGATAATAAGATCTACGTTGGCGGACAGGATGAGTTAGGTTATTTTTCACCCGCTGAAAATGGACTACTCCGGTATCATTCCCTTACACAGTTTATTCCGGCTAAAGACAAATCATTTGGTGATGTATGGGATATCGTTGCATACAAAAAAGACATCTTCTTTCGCTCCTCCAGTAAAATCTTCAGGTTTTCCAATGAATCGGTTGCTTCGTTTTACCCTTCCGCTGAATGGGAATATTTGGGCATCTGCGATGGTCGGCTATATGCGCATGATTACAAATCTGGCTTAATGACCTTTGAAAATGATACATGGAAACCATTACAGGTTAAAAGTGAGCTCCCTGCCAATGATGCTGTCACCAGTATACTGCCTATCCAAAAAGACAGTGCATTGATCACCACTTTAAAGCACGGATTGTTTTTGCTTTCCAAAACGGGTATCACAAAGCTTTCTTCCGACAATAATATGGTATTTGAAAATGAACGAATTTATGCTGCCACTGCCATTAATAAAGATTGGGTGGCATTGGCAACCAGCAACAGCGGTGTTTACATCATCGATTTGAAGGGCAACCTGGTTCAACGGTTTTCAAAAACGGAGGGGCTGCAAAATAACAATGTACTAAGTATTTTTCTAGACCGACAGAGCAATTTATGGTTAGGCCTCGACAATGGCATCGACATGATCGCCTATAATAGCGCTATCAAACAAATCAATCCTTTCATAAAAGATGGCTCGGGATATACAGCCATCATCAAAGACAACCGCTTGTTTTTAGGTACCACCAATGGTTTGTATAGTGTGCCGCTGCAACCGATGAAAGATCTGAGTTTTAGCAAAGGGGATTTTTTGCCTGTAAACAATACAAAAGGCCAGGTTTGGGGACTGGCAGATATCAACAACCAGTTATTGCTTGGAAAACATGAAGGCGCTTTTGTAATAAACAATAACACTGCCCAGGCAATTTCAACCGATCCGGGATTCTGGAATTTTGTTCCCTTATCAACTACCTTTCCTACTGCGCAAATGGTTGCAGGCAATTATAAAGGGCTTGTATTCTTTGATTACCTGGGCCAACAGTTCAATCAATCGCAGCGACTACCGGGCTTTAATGAGTCATCGAGATTTATAGCCATTGATAAAAACGACAATATCTGGGTATCACAGCCCTACCATGGCGTTTACAGGATCACTAAAAATAATGAAGGCAAATACATTACCCACGCCTACACCATCAAAAACGGATTGCCATCTACCCTTAACAACCATGTGTATAAAATAAAAAACGAAGTGGTTTTTGCTACCGAAAAAGGGATATTTATCTACAACAATGAAAAAGATAGTTTTGAACCGTCGCCATTTTATCGTAAAATTTTAGGCGATCAAAGCATCCGTTATCTGAAGGAAGATTTTTCGGGTAATATCTGGTTTATCCATGAAAAAAAACTGGGCGTAATGGATATGTCCGGCAAAGAACCAATGCTTATTTTCCTGCCTGAATTAAATAATAAACTGGTGAGTGGGTTCGAATTTATTTATCCCGTGAATGAAAACAATATTTTTATTGGCGGCGAAAAGGGATTTTTTCACATTGACTTTGAAAAATATAAAAAAAATATTCCAGAGCTGTCTGTTCATATTGGTATCGTCAGAATTATTAATAAAAAAGATAGTCTGTTGTTTGGAGGTTACTTTAAAGAGGTAAATGAACAACAGATTCAAAATATAAAAACCATACCGGCAGTAAGTAATGACTGGAAAACAATTCGCTTTGAATTTGCTTCTGCACTTTTTGGATACCAGGCCAACCTCGAATATAGTTTTAGGTTAAAGAATTTTGATGATACCTGGTCGGAATGGACGAAGAGAACAGAGAAGGATTATACCAATTTACCTGCGGGCAAATATAGTTTTGAAGTAAAAGTTAGAGACAACCTTGGCAGAGAATCTCCGGCTACCAGCTACACTTTTAAAATGTCTCCTCCCTGGTACCAGTCTGTTTGGGTAAACATTATATACCTGTTGCTACTCTGCACCGGATTGTATTTTTTATACAAATGGCAGGAAGCAAAATTTAAACAGCAGGAGGCAAAGCATGAAGAGGAACAAAAGAAAATAGTGTATATCCATGAACTGGAACTGGCTAAAACAGAAAGTGAACTGGTGGCAGTACGCAATGAAAAACTGGAAGTAGAAGTAAACTTTAAAAACTCTGAATTGGCATCTTCTGCCATGCACCTGGTAAAGAAAGGTGAGTTGTTTACAAAAATAAAAGGTGAGCTTACTCATTTGATGAAAGGGATTGAAAATCCTAAAACAGTGGCGGAATTGAAGAAGATGATTAAGACCCTGAGCGAAGATGACAACATGGATAAAGAGTGGGAAAACTTTGCCAAACATTTTGACAAAGTACACAGCGATTTTTTAGCAGAACAAAAAGAAAAATATCCCAGCATTACACCCAACGAATTAAAATTGTGTGCTTACCTGCGGATGAATTTATCAACCAAGGAAATTGCACAGCTAATGAACATTTCCGTTAGGGGCGTTGAAATCAGCCGATATCGGTTAAGAAAAAAATTACAAATCCCATCTGAAATGAGTTTGTTTGATTACCTGATTAACGGACAAAAGAAGGACTAAAATAACAGACCGCAGTGGTTGGTAAAACATCAGTCTGGCATGTTAATGTAGTTGTTGCGAAGTACTAATTAAACTTTATCCAATCTAATTGAACGGTATTTGATTGAGCCTCTATTTTGGTTCAGGTAAAAAAAAGATGTCATCGTTTTCTGTTTGCGAAGTGAATTATTTATTTTGAAATACTCTTACATAATCAATTTCCATTGCATCGCTTGAAAATAACGGATCTACTTTGCCCCCAAAATGGCCGCCAATAGCAATGTTAAGCAGGATGAAAAAAGGGTGATTGAATGGTATGCTATCGTTGTTGGCAACTGAATGAAACAATACATTATCCACATAAAATTTCAAATCAGTAGCGGTCCATTCTACTGCGTATTGATGAAAGTCGGTAGTAGCTGTTGGTATGTTCAAGGTATTGCCATTGGCATGGTCGCCTGAATGACCGGGATAGTGCAGGGTTCCGAAAATCTTATTCAATTCCCTACCCCGGTGCTCCATGATATCAATCTCCCCGGAGGCCGGCCAGCCTGCTTTATCAATATCATCTCCCAACATCCAAATGGCAGGCCAGGTACCAACAGCGGCCGGCACTTTTGCCCTTGCTTCTATTCTGCCGTATTTAAATACAGCCTTATTTTTTGTGAGCAATCTTGCAGAAGTATATTCCCTGTTTTCTTTTTGTTGCTTTCTTACGGTGATTGTCAAATGACCATTTTCAACTTTTGCGGTAGTGGTATCTTTTGCGGTATAATACTGCAACTCATTGTTACCCCAGCCATTGCCACCGGTATCGTAATTCCATTTGGTGCTGTCGGGCAATCCCCTATAATTAAACTCATCACTCAACACCAATTTCATCCCATTGAATGCTGGTGAAACCTTCATTCGTTCCATCAATAACTCAGGCTCATTAGTAGTGAGCAAATCAAAACCATTCGCCAGCAGCCAGTCCATATCATTGGCATCATTTACCGTCCAGGCATTCAACTGTAGGTTGTTTTTCTTTGCCATGGCAATCCATTCGGGATGTTTTTGAAATGCAGAAAAATGATAATCGGCTCCGCTGATTCCGTCGGCCTTTAATTCATCCGGTGATTTATTTCCCTCAAGAAACTGTGTGGGTAGCGATGGATTAATGGAGACGATTTTCTGCAGAATTCCATAGTCAAAACTGATATACGCAACTTTGCGGTCTGCCTTTAACTCGTGGATCAATTGCACCACTTTTGCGGCAATTTCTTTTCCCCGTTCTTTGCTTATATCAGATGGTTTTATTTCGCATACCAATCTTGTAGCAGGATTGTTTTCCAGCCCCGCTACAATATATTCCCGCAGGGTTGGTAGCTTTTCGCCATTGGAAAGCCGGAAGGCTTGCAGGTTGGCATAATTTGTTTTTTCAATAAGCAGTTTATTGTAATGCGGTTCGTGATTGATCACGAGTGAATCATCGTCCGTCATCCTGACATCAAATTCAGATCCGGTACAATTTAGTGCGATGGCTTGTTTCAGCGAAGCAATCGAATTTTCGGGCAGCTTATTTTTTTTCCAGGCACCCCGGTGAGCTACTACTATATTTTCTGCAAATACCGTATTGGTATTTGCTATTCTTTTTGAGCTGTGGCAGGAGGTAAAGCCAGCAATTACAATAACCAGGTAAATAAAACGCATAGATAAATTAAAATTAAAAAATGGGCTTCGGTTTTTAGTCGGCTAAAAAATGGGCCGCTTTCATTTGATGCAAAGGTAATTTGATTCAACCTTAAAATAACCCGCATTAATTCCTTTTGATTGACCATCCTCATATTACACAACATTTCCTTTATTTGAGACTTGAAAAAGCAAAAGGTATTCATAAATCATAACAATGAAGGCGACATTCTTTACAATGGTATCAATTGACCGATTTATGAAACTTAAAACCAATGCCGTTTAGTTAAGCAGTTTAAGTGGCGGGTGTCCCCACCCGCCAGGGCTCGAAGCCGTGGTTGGTGTCTCACCAACCACCCTTAACTAAACGGCATTGAACTTAAAACAGGATTTCCAAAAATGAAACTAAGCACCTGCAAGCACCAAAGTTTGAGGAAATATTTTAAAACGAGGGATTGAATAATTACCATCGGAAAGAAGGCAAAACAAAAGACAGAACAGATTACAAGTCAGTGGATGCAGCCATGTTTCGCCCACATATACACCGGTATTAATATATCCAGGGATAGCTCAGTTTATCAGGTGAACCTGCAGTTTTGCTATTAGCGAAGCAAATTGATAAAGAAAAGTAACCAACAAGTAAATACACGTGAGCGAAGCACTTGAACATCTAAGCAAAATAAAAATTTTCAACACAACAAAAAACACCAGCCTGGACATGAAAAAAAAGTAAATTTGTCTAAAATTTAAATAGCATGACTATAGTAACGATTCGTAAAAAACTATCTGATTATTTGTTGGTTGCAGATGACAAAAAAATAAAAGCTATTTATACCCTTCTAGAAAATGATATCAACCAGTCTGAACCAGTCAGCATAGAACAATATAATAAAGAAATTGACGAAGCCATGGAGGCAATTAAGCAAGGGGAGGTAGTTAGTCATGAGGAGGTAGTTAACATGTCTAAAAGTTGGTAATGCTTAAAATAAAAACCTTCAAATGATTCTTTTCAGCAGGCAGTCCTTCAAAACCGGTCTGACCTGCGGTGCCGACCGGTTTTGCCATACTACACCAACTGCAATTGTGTGGCAATCCTCACTAACGATGCGGTATTTTTTGCACCCAGTTTGGCGAGTAAATTTTTACGGTGTGTATCTACTGTTGAGATGCCAATAAATAATTGTTGCGCAATTTCGCCATTCGTCATTCCTTCTGCAATCAGCAGCAGC
>JBGSMI010000224.1:0-11418 GCA_041740215.1 Ferruginibacter sp. | reverse complement strand
TCAACCTCATTGTACATAAAACTAAAACACCAAACCTCCCTACCTTGCAACCACATAAATTTGTCCGTGTCGTACACTTCTCCGGATCGATCCAAACAAGTGAAATAACCGCCGTTTTGAGTATCCTTACTATTGGCCAGCCAAAAAGGTAGCACGTTGTCCAGCAGGGTGTTTTTATAAAGCGATGCATACGCTTTTAGCATCTTTGAAGTTTTGCTAAGTTCTATTTCTCCTAATGATGCAGTATTTTCCATTCTTGAGTAGCCGGTTTTAATTTAAATTTCAAATCTTTAACAATAATAATATTATTATTTATACAAACCATATTTCTTTTTAATTATTTTTAATAACTATTGCTTAATACAGCCTATTTATCCAAAAAAACTTTTTTTTCTAAGATTAACGCTATTTTTAAGCCTTCTCAACTTTTTTACAATGGCAGAATCGCATTTAATATTTGAAGTGTTTTCTAATGAAAACACGGCTGGGGTTGCCCACAAGAACAGGCTGCTGAAAAGATTCATCATCAACTACATGGATATAACTGACAAAGTAACCATTGCGGAGCTTTCAAAGGAGCTAAACATGAGTGTTCCAAAAACCACCAACCTCATTGCAGAACTTATTGAAGATGGACTCATTAAAGATTACGGAAAAGTAGACTCTACTGGTGGCAGACGGGCTAGCTTGTATGGTTTGGTGGCCGATTCTTGTTTTTTTGTTGGGGTTGACATAAAAAAGTATTATGTAAACATCGGGTTAATAGATTTTAAAAAAAATCTGGAAATCATTCAAGAAAAGATACCCTACACATTGGAAAACTCGCCTGCTTCTTTCCAACAACTTATCGCCATCATTAAAAAATTTATGGAAGATGCACCGGTGGCCAAACAGAAAATATTGGGCATGGGTATTAATCTTTCAGGAAGAGTAAATCATACTACCGGCTATAGTTATAGTTTCTTTCATTTTCATGAGGAGCCTTTGAGCCAGACAATTGAAATGGAGATCGGCGTCAGAACATTTATACAGAATGATAGTAAGGCAATGGCCTACGGAGAGTTTTGCTGCGGCGTGGTAAGCAATGAAAAAAATGTGCTGTTTGTTAACATGGATTATGGTGTGGGTCTTGGTATTTTAATTGATGGCAAAATATACTATGGCAAATCGGGCTTTAGCGGAGAATTTGGACACATACCATTTTTCAACAATGAAATCATTTGTGGCTGTGGTAAAAAAGGATGTCTGGAAACGGAGGCTTCTGGTATTGCGTTGCTCAGAGAGTTTAAGCAAAAATTAGCGCAGGGGTCCAGTTCCAGCCTTGTTAACAAAGATAAAAACATGGATGAATTGCGTGTGGCCGATATTGTACAAGCTGCCAAATCCGAAGATATACTTAGCATTGAACTCATTGCAGAAATTGGAGAAAAAATGGGCAAGGGATTGGCTGTTTTGATCAATCTTTTTAATCCTGAACTGGTGGTACTCGGAGGCATACTGGCTGAAACCGGTGATTACATCCGACTACCCATTAAAAGCGCCTTAAATAAATATTCGCTCAACCTTGTTAGCAGCGATACCAGACTTATAATTTCAAAGCTTGGTGAAAATGCCGGTGTAATTGGTGGTGCTCTAATGGCAAGAAGCAGCCTGCTACTGGAAAATCAGTAAAGAAATTTATAGAAATAGTCAGAAGCAGGTATTTGAGCGGCTTATTAAATTAACCCGGTGCATTTCAAAATTACTGGTTAAAAAAAATAAAAGGTATTTGAGAGGCACCTTGACAGGTGAAATCAAAATGATCTGCTGTGCTCTTTAATTACTCAAATTTCAATCCGCTGTTAACTGCACAAAGTATCGGTCTAATCGCTCACTTCTCTCTCACGCCATCCCATGCCGCCAATATTTTTTCATGTGGGTTAGTCTGCAGTTGCCACGTGGTATTGATGAGCATCGTTTTACGTTCTTCTGCAGTATAAGCCTCCCAACCTGGGTTACCGGTTTTAGCAAACCTTACCCAGGCATCCTGCGTTTTATCTGCTAAAGTTTGTGGTGCTCCTTTAGGTCCTAACATTCCCCTTTCACCCGTAAGACCTTCTAAATTATTAAAAACAAAAGGCATTTCTAAACCGTGGTAAGCGCCATAAGCGCCATTCTGATATGAGGATTGCCAGGCAAATTCATACATAAAAGTTTTAACGCCCAGTTTTGCATGTGCATTTGCATATCGAATGGTGGGCACCTGCGCCTGGTAAGAAGTAAGGATGGCAGAAAAAAGTTCGCCCCTGTTTTTTGCCGGATAAGTTTTTCTAAAAACGGTGATCAAAGCGGCAGGAGCCGGATGCACTTTTTTAACGGCTATTTTTAAAATCATTTCCAGCTTGATTTTTTTAAGCAATCCCGTAGGTATCAGAAATGTATTCATTTCATCGGTATTATACCCTAGCATTAAATCGTAATTGCCGGCTGTTCCGTTTTGTAGAATTCTCAGGGGCACATCGGGGATAATATCGTCATCAATAATGGGGAAAAAAGTTGCAACGCCACCGGAAGGATCTGCATATTCATCGGTTTCGAGCCTCACCATTTTGGGCGTTACTTTTGGTTGTAAAGCCACGAGTTCTTCGGTTGATAATTTGAGATACGCTTCCCTGGTATTCTCTATTTTAAGTGTTTTTGAATACTGCTTTGCAATCCTGTCTGCCTGCTCGCCGCTAAACACAGCCTGCCCGCTTCCGCTTTCCATGATAGCTCTATTAAATAAGCCTTTGGCGGCAGGACTTACCAATAGGGCGGCTACGCTTATAGCGCCCGCCGATTCGCCAAAAATAGTAACATTGTTTGGGTCGCCACCAAAAGCGGTGATATTATCATGTACCCATTGCATGGCTGCTATCTGATCCCTGATGCCAATATTAGTTGGCACACCCTTTATTTTTAAAAATCCTTCAATGCCCAGGCGATAATTAAACGACACTAAAATAACTCCCTTTTTTGCAAAGTTGGTTCCATCAAATAACGGTACATTGCTGCTGCCAAAAACAAATGCGCCGCCATAAATGTATAGCATTACCGGTAAGCGTTTTGCAGTTACATCAGGTGTCCACACATTAGCGGTAAGATAGTCGTCTCCTTTTATCCAACCAAGACCATAAATGGGCATTTCATCAATACCTGCTGTTTTAGTTTGATAAGTTGAAGGAGAAGTGGGGCCAAAATCCAATGCTTTACGCACTCCCTCCCAAGGCATTGGTTTTACAGGAGCGGCAAATCTAAGATTACCCACCGGCGGTGCTGCATAAGAAATGCTTTTAAAAACGGCAATGCCGTTATTGATTTGTCCCAGCACTTTCCCTGCCTCCGTTTGCACAATAACCTCCTGTGCTTTTACAGTAAATAAAACGTTAGCGACCAACACCAACAATAAGTTAAATCCTTTCATGTTCATGACACCTATTTTTTGATTATGTTTTTTACATTTACTGCGGGCTGCAAATTATCATTCTTTTACATCAAATAAAATTTCCTTGTTTCTATGCCAGATCGCTCTGTCCAATACTTCACTAGACCTATTTCTAAAATGAATGCTACCCAAATTTAATCCAATTGCAGTTCCAGACAACAATGCTCCCAGCCCGTTATTGTTTTTCTTTACAATTATCCCTGTAATCAAAGCTCCGATTGCTGCAACAGTAAATACACCTCCTAACACTCTATCACCTTTTGCTTTTTTAAACAAGTCTTTCGTAATACCAGAACTAAACTCAGGTTTTAATTCGTTGAACGAAAGCCGCTTTGTTCCTTTTATAAAATATTTTCCAAAAGTTTGAATAGTTTCGTTGTTGTAAACTTTCAGCAACGAATCCCTGCTTTGCGCCAGAGCTGTTGGGGTAGCACAAAAATTAAGTACTAAAATAAGTAGGAACGGTGATGTTGTTTGGAAAATGTATTTCATACGCCTGTTTTTTTTTAATGAAAAATGATTGTTTAAATTTCAATGCCGTTAATTTAAGGGTGGTTGGTGAGACACCAACCAAGGCCACGAGCCGTGGCGGGTGTCCCCTCCCGCCACTTAAACTGCAAACTAAACAGCATTGAAAAATGATTGTTTGAATTTAATATTTTAACCGATTGTAATTTTAATAAGCAACAGCGCATTTTGTGTTTTCTTTGGACACCATTTGCCCCCTTATTGAATCAATTCTTTTATGTAATTACCAATCAACCAAAGAAACACCAACACCAACAGTACTTTGCAGGTGATTATAATCCTGCAGGGTTTCGCCATAACCTTTTGACAATTGCAAATGCCCCCTCAAATTATTGACAACAGGAAATATCCAGTTTAATTGAACGCTTCCTCTGCCGCCATCTTTAAATTTCAACGAATGTGCCATTACAGAGGAGAACTGGTGTTTACCTTTATTTAATAGTACAATTGCTTCTCCACGTCCTGTATAGTCTGTGATAGCAGGGTTTTCATCAACATCATCCTTTAATCGAAGCCATGGCCGTAAGACCACCTGCCAGTTTTTTCTCTGAAAACCCGCCTGTAATATGATGCGGTTCCAGCTTCTTGAAAGCGGTATTGACCGCCCGTTTGACTGGTGGTTAAAAGCAATACCTATCATGTTGGCATCAAAGCCAAGCAAATGAAATTTAACGGGAAAATTTAGTATTACTTCCGGCTCGTAGTTTAACTCCCGAAAGGGTCTTGATAATTTTTCGTTGTAAACCTGCCAATGCGCTTTCTGTGAATAGGCTACCCAAATATCCCCCTTTCCCCAAAAAATCCTTCTTGCAACTTTCGTCTTAAAACTAAATTGAAATTTCGCTTCGTACTTATTGTAGTTAACTTTAAAAGGCAGCGTATAAAATGGGTTTTCGCTGGTTGGCTTTTGATTGGGATTGCTGGAAAATCTTCCAGCCGTAAAATAAACGGGCTTGTAAGAGGTTACCAAAAACAAGCCTTTATCATTCTCCCGTCCCAGCTCCCATGTTTCCTGCATGGTTTTACTTTGTTTTAAAAAATTGTTTTTTTCAACCGTTTGCGCAAACGCACAAACGGGTAACCCAAACAATATCAAAGTTGTTAAAATGTTTCTATTCATGGTCTGTTGTAGTATCAATACATTTTTATTTTCGTAGGTGGTTTGCTTTTAATTATAGACTACTATTTTTATGATTAAAATACCTTCCTGCACAGCATTAATACCGATAATCAGTAAGTCTTTCAGGATAACAGTTTTCTATGTTACCTGATTTTTATCAGCATTAATAATTTTTGAAACCAACCTTTAGTTTCCAACATACATGGCCGGGATTGCTTTTTTCAAAAAAAACTTTCTCCACTGAATCAATTGCCAAATCCTAAAACTCACCTGCCCCGATCTCTTTGTTGACGTTACTTTTTCAATCTGAATGGCTGTTATTCATTTACAATAAAACCTTCCTTTTTCATTTTCTTATAAACTTCCTTAGCCACTGCTTGCATTAGCTTTTCTACATTTCCCGGGTCGGCAGAACTGGTAAGCCCACTCCAGACTAACTTATCCCTTAGTAGCGAATACACATTTGTTTCCACTGTATATTTTTTGGTAGTTTCATAGTAACCGGGCTGGTAAAAATTACGCCTTGTGTTCCAATAATAGGGCCAAAATCTGTTGTAATAAGTGGGGAAACTGTTGAAATTACCAGCCACATATTTTACATCTTTGTCCACATCTGCCAGGCGCATAATGATTACACCATCAAACCCTTCGTTGGTCAAACGCTTTTTTATTTCACCTTCTTTTGCTTCCGGTAATTCTTTTGAAAGATAGTTGTAAGAAGCCACCCCTTTACCTTTTAGCATGGCTACCAATTGATCTTCGGTTGTATTCCGGTTGGCTTCATTTTTAAGAATTGCCACCACCAATACTTTATTCAAACTCTGCATCTCAATAGTAACTTCAGGCGAACGCCAGCTTTTTTCAATATGTGCAGTGGAACCACAGCCGAAAATCAATACTGCAACAAATGCAAGACAAACAAATTTTATCATACACAATTAATTTAATTGGAAAGATAGGTTTACTAAAATATAACATAGGACAGATTAAAAACAGGCGGAATTTAATCAACTCTAAAAGAAATCTGACAGATAACACCAAAGGTTGTTATAGCGCCATCTTTTACATGAGCTTTAATGTCTTTAACATAAACAGAGTCGATATTACGGATCGATTTTGAGACTTCCGTTACTGCATTGCGTACAGCATCATCAATACTATTTTCTGAGGATGCAAGTACTTCTACGATTTTTACGATTGGCATAAAAAATTAATTTTTAAATTGATAAAAAAGAAAATGTGTGCATGTTAAGCTGATATTTAAACCCGGATGAAGAATGAATTTTTCTATCCGTTGGCAAAAATGACATCCCTATTTTTTATTCGATCAGGCTGATTCTTCGAAAGCTTTCTGCCGGCTAAATCCTGCTAAATAATAAGGCATTGAGTAAATTGAACAGCAGGCTGGACAAACGGGTTTAAAACATTCATCCTGGATCGGATCAATGTTTTAAATGACCGCTTTGCTATTGCCCCTAAATAGTGCTAAAACTTATTATTTTAATAATTTATCAATTGGGAAAATATTGAAATTTTTACCTGAGATGGCATCCCCCAAATTAATTCCACCCAGGTCTAAAGCACTTCCAGCCGCTGATTGCAAACCGCTCTTTAACAATGCACCAGCATCCAGTTTACCTGGAACAATATGATTTTTTAAAACACCTGCCAACTGACTTAGATTTTCAGGTTTTGTAAGACTACTAATTGCATTCGCCCCAAGGCTACTCAATGCACTATTTGAGGGAGCTAACATAGTAAATGGCCCTTTCAATACCGGCCCTAAAAGTTTACCAAGTCCCGGCGTTTTAAGCAGACCGGTAAAGGCAGATAAATTCGTGTTTCCACCAAGAGCAGAAAGTAAAGAGGAACCGCTGCCCAATAAATTAGAGGAACTGCCACAACTTTGCATTGATAGAACCGAAACGACCAGAATTAAAAATAAACGTAATGAATTCTTTTTCATAAAACTTTTTTTTGATTGATGATTGATTAAAAAATTTCAGCTTTGAATAAAATGATCCTATAAAAAAGATCTGATAATAAAATGAAACGATGGGTACGGATTAACAGGGAAAATTATTTTATTTTTTTCTAACACTTACGGCAATTCTCCTATCCTTTGCCTTTTCTAAATCTGAAGCGTCAGCCGCTGCTTTCGCAAACTCGGCTCCATACCCTTCTGCACCTTCAATTTGACCCGCCGCCGAGCCCGTTGCTTTTAACGCAGTAACAACTGCATCCGCTCTTTCCTGACTTAATTTTTTATTTGCAGCAGCATCGCCGGTTACATCTGTGTAGCCTCCAATCTTAACAGCCAGTGTAGGATAAGCTTTTAAAATAGCTGAGATATTTTTTATCTGCGCCTGGCTTTCCGCAGTGATGATTGCACTGCCAGTTTCAAAATTCAGGTTGTCAAAATCAAACCAAACATCTTTGCCCGCCTTTGCATTGGCATCATTTAAAAAAGCAACCATTTTGTCTTCAATGCCACCCTTCAATGCATCCAGTTCTGAACCATCTGGTAACGTAACTTTATAAGACGTGATCGCAACTGGCTGCGTATCATTCACAACGGGTGCCATTGTTGTACTCGTATCTTTTTCACTTACCTCATTTTTACAACCTTTCGTAAAATAGATAAGCAATCCAATTGCCAAAACAGCCAGTAACAATGGTATCAACCATTTCATACCTTTTGTAGCTCCATCAGTAACACCGGATATTGCGCCACTAAGCTTATTACCAATATCGCCAAGGCTGCCAACGCCAAGTGCACCGGCAAGCCCCAAACCAGCAGGCAATGCTTTCAATATATTATCTTTTTGACTAGCAAGCATTGATAATAATCCTCCGGCATTGAGATTATTGGTAGATGCGTATTTACCAATTGCGCCCAATGCTGCAGGTGCAGCCATGCTGATAAGCGATGAAGCTGAGGATGGTTTTATGCCTGAAAAATTTGAAATGAGGTGGCCAACATTTCCTAGTTTATCGCCAAAAATACTATTGGCCATTGTTAGTAAACCAGACATACCGCCACTGTTTCCTTTACCTCCAAGCATACCAGCAAGATTACCCAGCGCACCACTGCTTGCTGCATCCTGTGCCATACTAAAAATACTGGTTGCAGCATTACCGCCTGAGCCGGCCTTGTTTAAAAGCCCTGCTAAAACAGATGGTACAATACCGCTCATTGCTTTTGCAATTCCTCCTTCACTTTCGCCAAGAGAGGATGCCGCCTTACTTACAAGATCATTGTTAAAAAGGCCGCTTACTGTTTCGAGAAGATTAAATGCCATAATAATTGATTTTTGTTTTGAATAAAATAATAAAAATTTATAGGTACTTTTCAAGTTGTTGTTCCCGATTTTGTTAGCTTGCTGTACCGGCCAGGGCTTGGCCGTATTTGGCATCTTCACCAAACACGAAGCACTGAACATCCGATGACCGTCGGATTTGAATGCACGCTAATTAATCTGCTTTTTTAAACTTTAGTAATTGCCCAGAAGGGTTAAAAAGCAGCAACCGGTTATTTTCTATTGTATAACCTGTGGTGGCTGCAAGATTTTTTATAAACCCATCCTCTGCTTTATTTCCATTTTTCGTTTTTTCTATATCAGTAAATCGCAACAGCCCTTTTTCAAAAAATATTTTACCATTGATATCGTGATTTCCGGAAACACCCATAAAACTATTTTGAGATGAATTGATTTCAATACGTGGGCGCTCTTTACCATATTGCTGCACATGTAATGGTTGCCCGTTCATTTCTTCCAGCGTCCAGATATCGTGCAGGCGGTAGTCGGTTATATAATGGCCGCAACCTTTAAATGTTTTAAATTCCTTATCGATATTCCGTTTTAATTCTACAGTAATCTCATACTTATTTTCTTTGCCAGACATAGCATCAGTACAAAGCATTTGTGCCATTTGTATTTTCATATCACCTTTCTCCATCACAAGCCGATACATTTTAACATTGGCATCCATTGCCCTTATGGGTTCTTTATGCGGTGTTTGAAATTTTTCAAACCCTTCACTAAGCGAAGTGAACGTAACATTCTCTCCCGTTATCTGCAATCCCCAAAAAGGTTCGGTACCACTTGCTTTAAAATAGATGGCCTGGCGATTTATATTTTTTTCCAGGTCAGCTACCGCTGCTTTTGTAATCAACGAATCATTTTTTACAGAACTCCTGCCCTTTTTTGCCGTATTTTTCACCTCGCTACAGGCTGTTAAAAAACTCATTGTTATTGCTAAAAAAATATAAAAATTGAGCTGTTTAGTTTTCATACTATTTCCGTTTTGTAAACCGCATCACTGCCACGTCATCTATTAGAAATTCCAGTGTATCCTCATCTTTTAATGCATACTTGTTTACCTTTTTCAGCATATTTAAAAATGCTTCTTCTCCACCACCTTCACAAAACATCATGGTCTTTAGCGCATCGCCAAATTTTATATTATTGCCCGTAACGGTGTATTTAGAAGAGAAGCCATTGCAAGTAGTATTGCCACTCAAAACGTTTTGAGAAAAGTTGAATGATACCGTTGGTTTTTTATCGGGGTACAAACCATCAAAAGCAATGCGCTGACCGGAGATGTAGTTTAAATCCCATCTGCCACTTAGTTTATCTAGTTCCATAGAAATCGCATTTAATTTGGCTAACAGTATTTTACCATTGCTTAGCAGTAACTGTTCATTAACAATGCTCCATTTATTTGCCTGGCCCAATGCCTCTACAAATTTTGCTTCTGTAATGCCGGGACAAGCCATCCTGGTAGAAGCCAGCGGCGAAAATTTTATTACGTTAACGCCCGATAGATCATAGGAACCATTTAGCCTGTTGCAACCAGTAGAACCGGTTACCTTGTTTGGCTGCCCTGCACTAAACAACAAATGCGCATGGTTATCATTGCCGGCATTAACAGACTCACCCTGCACTTCGGTTAAATACCATTTGTTTTTATAAAGCATTTCGCTGCCAATGGATGAACTGCTTTTGATGGCTTTGCTACCATAACAACCTGCTACAACAATAATAATTGCCAGGCTCGTCACTAAAAAGAGAATCATTTTCATGTTTATTAATTTACATTATTGCGATGAAGATTTATTTGGGAATACATAACAATTTTTTCCTGGCCGCTATTTTTGCACTTCAATTAATGACTTAATAACTGCATGCTTCTTTTTTTAAGATCACCCCTTTGCCAAATACAATACCCGCTAAACTTTTGAAAACCATTTTGCCATTTTTTTCTTCCATATCCCCATAACCTTCAGTGGCAGTGCCATCCTTAATTAAAAAAACTACCTGCCTTAGAGATTGGGTACCTTCCGACTTAAATAGATACTCTGCTACCAATGTATCACCTTTCAGTATTCCTTCAAATACTCCTTCGTTCCTATCCTTTTCATAAAGGTTATACGCAAGACTTCCGGTAACAACTTTTTCAAAAACTTCCAGTTTCATCTGAACGGTGTCTTTATTTAAACTACTTGCATAACAAGAAGTTTCAGGTATCATTATTTTATTCTGTACCGTTGTTGCGGTATCATTTACATTGGTTATTGGTATTGACTCGTTAGAGGCGTTGTTACATGATACCGTAAGTGTAAGTACGAAAAGTAAAAGTGCTGATAACTGTTTCATTTTTAGTGTTGATTGATTATTTAAAAAATGGTTTTTAAAAAATTCCGGGCAATCATTTTAATTAATTGCTGCCCTGCACACCGCCACCACCTTTGCTTATGGTAGCTGTATAAATCTTATTATCCTAACCCTGCTGCTGCAAAACATATAAACCGTTTTTAGAAATTTGCGACCAGCCACTGCGGTCTGTAACCTGTTGCGTTAAACTGGCAGGTATGTAAATGGAAGAAATATTTTCTATAAAAGTGCCCAGCTTAGCAGGGCCGTAATTGCCTGCAAAAAAAGCTTTTGCAAAACCGGTGTATTTCATGTCGTAATAAAAAATAACATTGCCACCATGCGGCGGTAGTGTGCCGCCACCAACAACAGGATGTGGCATGTGGGTAAAACAACCGTGGAGCGTAACAGATAAAATTACTACGAAAAAGGATAACAATATTTTTTTCATATTCAACTAATTTTGAAACAAACTGTGCCGTTATAAAATGAACATTCCATTATTGGTATAGATTTTTTTTGAGGTTACAGTCTGTAGACGTACACAGAATTTATATTGTTGTTCCACCCAAAAAAAGCAGATAGATTAGTGACTGAGGTTGTGAATGTTTTGCTGTTGCCTTTAAGGTTTGGCTGCTGGTAAACAGTGA
>JBGSMI010000205.1:0-33088 GCA_041740215.1 Ferruginibacter sp. | reverse complement strand
GGTACACGTCAGAAAACTTTTGTAGAAAAGACTTCGCCATTTTCTGGTCATCATCAATCAGGGTTGACAATGTATGAAGGCTATTGAAAAGAAAATGCATGTTGATATGTGCTTTCAATACATCTGTTTTCAATTGCAGACTAAAACTGCTCAGTAAACCAGCGACTTTTGCACTCCCACTGTTGGCGGGAAATTGGCTTGTCATCAGTTGAATTTTTAATAATTGTCATCCCTTGAAAAAAATACTTTCTTTTATATTGTTGTAAACGATGAAGGCTGCCCGGCGTGTGCAAACATTTTACCTACTTGCGACCGGGTAGAAATTAATACTTTCTCCATCTTTTTATATGCTGCTTTTAAAACTGGGTTTTAATTCTATTTTTAGCGGAATTAATTTATACATAATTGGCATTACAATCATTGATAAATAGTAGAACTTATAAGCGGTTCAATAAGTTTTGATGCCAGGAGTTATCTTCAAGAACATCTTATTTTTTAAGGTGAATAATTGGAGTTTACCTATAAAATCCAGTCCGGGAAGAAACTCAATATTATAGTATCTGCCGGGCTGTCTTTTTTGTCTGCCGGTATACCTTTATTTCTGTTTTTGACCTATTCAAAAATACCATCTGCTTTTTACCAGATGTAACTTCAACTACCAATTTGTAATTGCTTAATTCATAGCTAGTCGTTAGAAGTATTTATTCGGTTTCAAACAGACTGTACATTTTATCTGCTATTTAATTATCCAACGTAAGTCCATCGCCTTCATCAGTTATGTAGATATTATTGGTGATGTCTTTAACTTTCAGTTTATAGTCTTTTACCATTGGAAATTTTTCAGAAAGGTACTCAGTTTTCCAAAGCCAAACACCTGTATCGGCAGTGTTTGCAACAATAAGCTTTACCGGAACGCTGTCTCTCAATTTGCCATCATGGTACCTATACTTGAAGCCTTGCCATGTTCCTAAACATTTTTGCACGAAATTATTTTGTGCCTGTAGTGATCCGATAAATAAAAGCGAAACAACTAAAAAAAGTACGCATATTCTGACCTTTTAGTACTAAGTAAACTGATTCTAATTTACCATTTCAATCTTTATTATTTCTTTACCAACGAAGATAAAATAATCTCCTTCTTCCAAAATTCTTTTCCCTGTTGCATCGGTATAACTTAAATCTCTCATGGGTTCAATTTCAAATTTGTACACAATTGATTCACCAACTTTAATTCCTTTTTTCTCAAAATATTTCAATTCTTTCATGGGCCGTGAAATAGTACTTACCGGATCGGAGATATACCATAACACAGTTTCATTTCCATTTACCTTGCCTGCATTTTTAACGGTTACCTGAGCTACTAACTTTTCGTTTTGTTTGAACTGAGTTTTAGTAACCGTTGCATTGCTGTACTCATAGTTTGTATAACTCAATCCATGCCCAAACCAGTACAAGGGTTCGGTTGGTATATCTTGGTAAAAGCCTTCCTTAGCAGGCCTTGCCGGGCTACGCATATTATAGTAAGTAGGAATTTGGCCGGTGGTTAATGGAAAAGTAATCGCCAGTTTTGCTGAAGGATTGATTCTGCCAGATAGAATACCAGCCAATGGTGTACCACCTGCAATACCTGGTTGCCAAATCTCTACAATGGCATCAGCCAATGACTCTAAGCGAACCAATTCTAATGGTCTGCCATTAGACAAAATCAATACAACCGGTTTGCCTGTTTTCTTTAAAGCCGCTACTAATTTTTCTTGAATAGCAGGCAACGCAACGGTAGAACGGGAAGCATTTTCGCCACTCCATGTTTTTAATTCGCCTAAGCAAACAACAATAACATCTGATTGATTGGCTGCTGCAATTGCTTCTTCAAAACCTGTTTCATCTGCACCATCAAATGCAGCACCTTTTGTATAATTGATGGTGGTATTTTTAAATTCTTTTTGCAAGCCTTCGTAGATACTTTCTGCATCTGCAGCTTTACCATTAAAACTCCATGAGCCTATGATATTGTCTTTATCTTTTGCCATTGGCCCAATCAATGCAATGCTTTTTGTTTGACTAGAAAGAGGCAAAGTATTTTTACTATTCTTTAGCAGCACCATACTTTCTTCTGCAAGTTTTGTAGCGAGGGCCTTTGCATCAGGTTGCAGGTATCGTTCTTTTGTAGCTACAATTGTTGTGTATGGATTATCAAACAATCCCAACCTGAATTTTACCCTTAAAATTCTTGCAACGGCATCATCAATATTTGCCATCGGTATTTTTTTCTCAGCAACCAGTGTTTTAAAATGTTCCAGATAAATACCATCCTTCATATCCATTTCTACACCGGCCATAAAAGCTTTCAAGCCAGCATCCTTTCTATCTTTTGCAACGCCTTGCAAAATCAACTGCTCAACAGCATTCCAATCTGCCACAACAAAGCCATCATGCTTCCAGCGTTGTTTTAAAATTGTTGTCAATGTATAATGATTGGCGGTTGCAGGCACTCCACTGATATCGTTAAATGCACTCATTAACGTAGCAGCACCAGCTTTTACACAAGCTTCGTATGGTGGTAAATACGTTTCCCATAAAGATTGTGGCGATACATCGGTATAACGATAATCTCTTCCGCCTTCACTTAAACCATAAGCCACATAATGTTTTAAACAGGCGGCAATAGAAAAAGGATCATTCAAATTTTTGCCTTGATAGCCTTGTACAGTAGCCACTCCAAACCTTGCATTCAGGTAAGGATCTTCGCCGTAACCTTCTGAAACCCTTCCCCAGCGTGCATCACGGGCAACATCAATCATTGGTGAGAAGGTCCAATCTACACCAGACAGTACAGATTCCCTTGCCGCCTCCCTGCAATTTTCTTTTACGAGTTCAGGATTAAACGAACAGGCTTGTGCAATGGATATGGGATATACTGTTCTGAAACCATGTATCACATCAAAGCCAAATAGAATAGGTATCCCGAGCCTTGAAGAATCCATTGCCTTTCGCTGAATGCGGTTTCGTTGCTCGGGGTCGGCACTAAAATAAATTAAGGAACCAATACCCGGAGGAAGGCTCTTCATTTCTTCACCAATATTGTTGGGATTGTTGTTGATACCAAAAGTAAATTGATTGAGTTGAAGGATTTTTTCCTCCAGCGTCATACGTTTTACTAAATCCCTTACACGGTTTTCAAGAGGTGCTGTCTTGTTTTTATAAATTGGCTGTGCATACCCAGGATGCGTAGCCGACAATAGCAACATTGCTAAAAAAAATCTTTTCATTGTCAAACACTTTTATTTATTAAACTTGAATTATTGCACATGAATTTCAAACAATTCGCCATCATATAACTTATGAAGCACTACTTCAAAACCAACCGCATTTAATTCCTTGCCGGTTTTTACAGTAACTATTTTTCCGGTCATATTTTTAACCACATATTTCTTAACAGGATTAAGATATTTTATAGTGACCAACCGGCTGGTTTCTGATGCACCATGCCTGAACACACCTATGATTCCTCCTTTTTTTGTTTCCGTATTTATCCGCTGGTAACCATCCCAACTACCTTCCATGGGTTCGCCAAAATAAGGTAAATCCTGACGGTAACTCATGATGCTATATTGCTTTTCCATTTTTTGCAACCAATCTGCGTAGAAACGATACTTTTTAAAATCAGCAGGGGTGAGTGCCCGGGGGTCGCCGAGCATAATGGGCAATGCACCTGCAATAGATTTGATGTGCATCTCCCAGCCCTTATCCTGCATTTGTGGGTTACCAATAACCAATGCCGTAGCTGGTATTACCGGCGAACGCCACCAGGCCATATTGCGTATCCGCAAATCGGTTTTTTCGCCAGATACCCCATCGAAATTTGAAAGCCAGTTACCTTCGGCATGTTTGAGCATGGCATAATCAATCAATTGCAAACCACCCATGGCTTCAAACGTGCAGTCGATAAATAAATCAGGTTTGGCTGCGTGCAATTCATCAAAAAGTGTCCACATCCTTTCGTAATTTTCATACATTGATTCATGGTGGTCCTTATGTCCGGTATGGTCAGTTGCATAGCAACCAGATTTTTCATTGTCAAAAATATAGGCACTTGATACCACGGCAAAATCAAGCTTCATATATTCCAACCCATAATCAATAGATAGTTTCAATAGTACATCTTTGATATAGTCCTTCCAGCCTGTGGTAAAACATGCCGATTTTATATCAAAACTTTCTCCTTCCAACTGTAAATTTGCAAAGCCATCTTTCTGGTCTTTTACAAACCACTCTGGATGGGCTTTAAATACGTTGCTTTCAGCGGAAGCACTGCCTACACTTATCCATAAACCGGGCTTCATGCCGAGTGATTTTATATAATCAAATACCGGCTTTAACCCATTGGGGAATTTTTTATAATCAATACCCCAATCACCGTAGCTATCCTGCCATCCATCATCAATCACAAATTCTTTCATTCCTGCATCTGCAGCCACTTTTGCCAATTCCATGATCAACATTTCGTTGATATTCTTTTCAAAAGGACTCCAGGTATTGTACACAAAAGTAGGTTTTGTTTCAAGTTCAGATAACCGGATGCCCATGTGTTTACGCACGTAGTCGGGCACAGCAATGTTCAGCATTTCACTGGGGTCTTTTTGCTGGTTATATACCATGGTAAAAACCTGTGGTGTTGTAAAAGATTCGTTGGCGCCAATCCACTTACGAAAAGGAAAGCGGGCATTTTTGTGCGTAAGCCCTGCCGCAACATCAGCAAATTCCCAAAAAAATGCGGTGCGCTTCAATACGCCGGTTGCTTCGTTGCCAATTACCATACCAGCTTGCCAATCCATATTATGCAGTACTACCAATGCATCCTGCATGTTTCCTTCATAGGGCCCAATAGACTTACGTCTGCCGTAATCACTGTAGATCCAACTAAAAGTAGCAGGATAATAAGCTGTAAATTCAAATTTTTCTATGTCTACTGATTCTAAAGAAACAGGCTCATTTGTTAAATTCTTTACTACAAGATGTTTGCGAATAGCCGGGGAGTTTGGATATAATAGAAAAGCAATGATCAATTCAATTTTTTGGTCGATACTTTTTAAAGTAACGGCTGCTCCATCACCTTGCGTGTTGTCGGTTATAGATTTAATGGCAACAAACTGCCACTTCGATTTACCGGAATACATTATGCCGTTTACTTCAAACTGAAAATCGGTATTCTCATTTTTAAAAAATTTAAACATACCGGAAACAGGTGCGTAGGCTGTTGTAATAAAAGGCCCCTCTTTTGCGGGAAGCTGTATGGTTCGCTTAATTAAACCATTGTTGAGCACAAGTGCTGTGTCTGTCCATTTCGAAAAAGGTTGGGCGTATAAATCAGTAGAGAGCAGAGCAATTAATAGAACGATAATGACCAATTTCATATTTTTCAGTTTTTAAAGTTTCCCAACTTTCATTCGTAAAACACAATCAAGTTAAAATTAATTTTCTATTTAAAAAACCGATATTTAAAGTAACTACAGTTGAACTATTTTCTTTTGAAGCAAGTTTTACGAAAGTTAAATTGTAATCAGTCAATATACCTTTAGCCTAACGGGGTATATGTCCGTTCATGACAGTTTTATGTGTTTACACATGCAAACTTCTTTACTTACGATTAACATTAAAGATCCAATGATTATTTTCTTTCTCCTTTACGTGAACCTCCTCTATCAATGGTGCGCCCTTTGCTTTTATAACAACTATTTGATACTTTCCAAAAAATCCACGAAAGGAAACGACTCCATTTTTATCTGTTCTTAAAGAAACATTTTTTGTCATCCAATCATTTTTAATGAGTTTTATTAAGGTATGATACACAGGCTTTGGATTGTAAGCTGAATCCAATAATCCACCTCCTTTAAGCCAAATATTTTTATCAGACAAACCCCACCAATTGATAGATGCAACAGATGGATAACCAAAAGCAAGCGTGTAAAATTGAGCTGCAAATTCAGCTTGTGCTGCTTCTGTCCATTTACCGCTGCGCCAGCCGGTTATATCTTTACCGAAAGACTGTGGAATAAGCTCGGTAATATGAATCGGAAGATTAAACTCCCTATACAGATCAAAGGTTTTGTACATTTCCACCGGCGAAAACCACATTTCACGAGGCTCATGTGCCTGGATACCAATACCTGAAATGGGTGTATTACGACGGTGGAGCTCTTTAATCAATTCATAAAAGCGGTCTCTCACTTTGGGTATAGCAAGGGTGAAATATTCATTTAAAATATAATTGCCATTGGGGTTAGCTTCATAAGCCCATTTAAATGACTGCTCTACCCAAGGAGCAATTTTAGCAATGGGTATATCGCCGGCATTGTATCGAAAATCGTTGTTGTTGGCGGTGTCGGCCAGTGCATCTTCCCAGGGCACGGTATTCACTGGCTCGTTTACAACATCCCAGATATCCATTCTGCCCTTGTAACCAATTACATTGTTGTAAATGCGGCTACGGTAGAGTTCGGTCGCTATATTGGGGGGTAAAGCCAATAGCCATTTTGGAGTACCAGCCGGACTTGTCCACCCAAGCGGATGACCTTTTGGAGTAATGCCATTTTCGAGGCACCATTTTAAAGCATCTTCATTGCGCAGCCAGCCCGGACTTCCTGCTGCTTTTTCATACCCATTCCAGTAAAAAGGTAAAATACCAAAATTAAAAAGTGCTTTGAATTTCGCCTTGAATTCATCGACTTTATAAGGCTCCTTAGGCGAAAACCCTCCAATTTCGAACAAGAGGTTGCCAAATAAAAAATCCTGTGTTACCTGGTTGATTTCGACTTTTACATTGGCCAACGGTTTTCCATTTTCATCCTGAAAAACCAGCGATGCATCTCCCTTGCGATACCTTTCAATATTGCTTTTTGCCCGTTGCAGGTATGCCAGTTCAACGGCTTGTTTTCGGGCAATTTCCTGCTGGCTGCTACCCAAAAATGTGGCAACGTCTGAGGATACCTCCTTTACCTTTTCGCCGGTTGGCTGTCCTTGCAAATACTGATGGCTGTTGATAAAACAGCATAGTAACAAAGGCATTACCCTGTGTAAACGTGCATATTTATTACGCCTAATATTGTTATCTATCATAAGCATTGAATGAAGCTTTTATCAATCGTTTAAATAAATCAATCATAAAACAAGCAGCATATTATTTCATTATTGTTGAATTATAATTTATTTATGTAAAAATACCTGGATTCTTTTAAAAAATCACTTAAGTGCATCCCAATCACCTTTGCATTCTTAGTGCCGGGATTAGCTTTGAAGTGTCAAAATCTATTTACAATTACTACTTTGTGTTTCATAAAATTTTGATGCCCTTACCTTTTTTATATCAGGTATATGAATGATCAATTCAATCAGCCAGATATTTCTACTGCCTGCTTAAATATAGTTTCATCGTAGGAGATACCTAATCCGGTACCCGGCGGAACCATTATTTTCCCCTGCTCAACCTTAAAATGCGGCACATACCACCCGGGGAATCTTTTTCCTACGGCATCTAAAGGATATTCCTGGTACCCATACATATTCGGAACTACAGAAACAGCCTGCAACATAGCTGCCGTGAGCGGATCGGCTTTAGGACTGTGGGGCGCAATATTCTTATTAAACTCAGCGGCCATTTCAGCTACCTGTATTGTTCTTATCATTCCGCCGTTGTAATACAAATCCGGTTGCAGCAATTTGTATACATTATTCTTACTTATAAATTTCCACCTGGGTAAACTGCTGTCCTGCTCTCCACCCGCCACTATAATTTTTAAAGCTTTCGCTACCTGTTGGTTGCTCTCCACATCTTCCCATGGGCAAGGTTCTTCAAAGATTTTAATTCCGAAATCAGTTAAAAGCTTTCCCACTTCAATACCTGATTTTACATCAAAAGACCCATTTCCATCTGCATAAATCGTAATGTGATCACCTAATTTTTTTCTGATATACGGAACAAGCTTCTCCGTTCTTATTTTACTTACCTCATCATACTTCATGCGCCCGCCTACTTTTATCTTCACCGCTTGCGCACCAGAAGCAGCAAGGGCTTTCAGCAAAATATCGGCTTCCTCTTCAGGGGTGGTTTCACGGGTAAGACCCGACAAATAAATATCAACTTTATCACGCTGTTTTTTACCAAAAAAACTATACACAGAAAGACTAGCTGATTTACCGAGCAGATCAAGTATGGCAATTTCTACATGCCCTACACAATTTGCAAAAGGCATCCCTGCAAATTTATACAACCTGCCATCTTTAAACACACCATCAACTAATGAACCTATATCTCTTGCATCCTTTCCTTTAAAATAGGGAACAATTAAAGATTGGAAAATGCTCACCAAATTGGGCATCCGTGTATTGGCCATGGTAATGCCCTTTAAACCATTGGATCCTGTAACTTCTACAAATAATTCATTTACTGCTTTAATCAAACGGATTGATTCTATTGTTACAGGTTTATCTATCTTATCGTATAAGTTACAGAGTGCAGGAAAAGACATTTCGGGCATCAATTTTGTAGCCGGGGTGAGCAGAAGACCCGTACCTGCCAACGATACATTCTTTATAAAATCCCTTCGATTTTGCATACCTTTTTGCTTTTGCAACTTTATTTTTTCAATACCAACGAACGCTCTGCAATCAATACCGGCGAATCGTACACGGGAATATTGTTGAAGATATATGTTTTACCGGATTTGCTCCAACTGCATTTGGGTATAGCATAAATTGCACCCGTCAATAAATCAACCCAAACCGGCTTTTTAAAATTAGCCTTTTCTATGGTAATGGTTACCGGGGTTGTTGTAAATGAATTGGTAACAATGCTGCTATCTATCCAAATGGACACCAGTTGCTGATTGGATTTGTTATGCTGGAATCCATACACCGACAGCGATGCATTGGATGTAGTTGTGACTTTAAACTGTGGATTCAACTGCAGTTCATTATCAAAAAGAGCCGTTAGGTTTTGTACAGCATAATACGCCACTTTTGGACGGATAGCTGCCATAGTGATATCTGATTGAATAAGCCCCTTTGTATTCAATACAGGTTTGTAGTAAATATCAATGATGGTAAAAACGGAGGTCTCAATATCATGCCCAAGATCGCCTGGCAACCGACGTAAATCGTATTTAGCCTGTGCATATTCTGTCCAGTAAATTTCTGATAATGCAAAACTTGGAATATAGGTAGATGGCGCCCCATTTTCACCCTGCCGCAATAATATTTTTGTGGAGTATTTTTCAAGTACTTTTTTTAAACCCATTGCATTTTTGTCACGGTATGAATCTTCGGGCCGTGTGTTGTAGCTATGGTAGGATATCCAATGAAAGAGATCCAGTTTTCCCTGGTCAGCAATTACTTTTAAAAACCGGCCGAGGTACTCCTGGTTGCTGTTGGATGCAAAGGCAAGTCCTGCAATTTTTGCATCGGGTTGAATCTTTTTAATAGTAACAGCAGTTCGGATGTTTAATGCAGCAGTGGTTTCCGGGCTTATTTTTTGGCCGGGATGGTCTGGTTCGTTCCAAATCTCCCACTCTTTAACCCGGTCTTTGTAACGCATTGCCAAAGCCTCCACCCATTTATCCCAGGCTGCATAAGCTGCCGGCGATGTCATCAAACTATTGAGTAACCCTTTACCGCCACCACCTTCATAAATAGGGTTCCCGTAGGAAGGTTGCAACCAGGGTTGCAGGTCATTTGCAACCGCATAATCAATAATATCATCCAGCCACTTCCAATCATATACACCTATTACCTTTTCGCATTTTGCCCACCCTGCCTGCAGCCGTATTTTTTTGCACCCAATGGTTTTAGATAGGCTTTATAGTTATCCCAAACAGCAAGATCCCTGTCCAATGTTTCACACCCAACGGTAATTCTGGAAGCAGCAATTTCAGTAGTGCTTCGTGGCTTTATGGTACCAATCCGTTTCATGTTTACCTGCAAGGGTATTTTTAACCCGGTCAGGAGAAGTATCAATAAATTGAGCGCCGGCCTGTACTACAGATGATAAAACAAACAATAAAAAAATCCATTTACGCTTCATCACATAAAAATTTAATGATATTATTTTTGCCCACCTGATTGCAATACTGCTTTTACAAAACGCCTGTCATTGGAAAACATGTTTACCGGCTGCCCACCTCCAACGTTTATTTCAACTAAGCCATTGTATGGAATCATTTTACCCGCTGCATCAATATAAGACAGGTCTTTCGTGCTCAGGAAAAAGCGAATCACTTTTTGCTCTTTTGGCTGTAAGCTAATGCGCTGAAAACCTTTTAAAGCACGGATGAGAGATTTTACAACACCGCTTTTATTAGACACGTACAATTGCACTACTTCATCACCCGCCCTATTTCCTGTATTGGTTACATTCAGTGTTACCTCACGGGTACCACCCGACGTAACAGCACCAACTTTTATATTACTATATGCAAAAGTGGTATAACTTAATCCATGCCCAAACGGGTATAAAGGCTTTCCCTTGAAGTAGCGGTAGGTGCGGTTATCCATACTGTAATCCTCAAAATCGGGCAGGTCATTTACGTTTTTGTAAAAGGTAACCGGTAACCTGCCTGCAGGATTGTAATCACCAAACAACACATCAGCAATGGCCTGCCCACCAGCCTGACCGCCATACCAGGCCTGGATAATAGCAGGGATATTCGCCGCTTCCCATTCAAAACCCATGGCACCTCCACTCATGTTTACAAATACCACCGGCTTGCCTGTAGCTTTCAGCGCTCTCATTAAATCGGTTTGTACCGCTGGTAATTCAATGTTGGTGCGGTCGCCGCCTTTAAAACCATCGATAGAAACAGGCATGGCTTCTCCTTCCAGACTTGCCGCTATACCGCCCACAAATACAATCACGTCAGCATCCTTAACCCGGCTGGCAATGGTTGCAGGAGTAGCTGCTTCTATTGTGCCCAGGTCAAATTTTATTTCTGCATTGTCACTATATTGAAGGTAGTCAATTACTATATTGTAGGTTTTTCCTTTTTGTGATTTTAAGGTGTAGAAACCACCTTTTAAATCCGTTTCAATTTGTTTTACTCCATCCACAAATAAGCGCACTTTGTCATCTCCTTTTAACTCAAAAACGATTTCTTCTGACTTGTCGGCTGTATAGGTTGCTGTAAAGCGCATAGAAAACTGGTTGGCAATTATTCCCGACGCAACCTGTTCGCCATCCCCCCAATGAAAATCTATTTTTTCAACCTTACTTACTACAGCGGGAACGCCTTCCCATTTTACGTTTTTAAAATACTCCGCCTGAAATCCTGGTTGCCCGTTAAAAGTAAATGCACGACCGTTCCAATTTGGTTTGAATACCCTGTTATCAACAAGATTGCACCCTTTCTCGTACAGAACGTCAATACCCGTTTTTGAACGGATGCCTTCCAGTACTGAACTAATGTGAGATGGATAGCCATAATAGTTGGCCAGCATCACGGATTCATCTGCCGCATTGGGCCCTACCACTGCTATTTTTTTGATGTTTTTATTGATGGGTAGCATAGCTTTTTTCTGGCCTGGCAGAAGGTCATTTTTCAACAGCACAATGGATTGCCTTGCCATTTTCAACGCATGTTCTCCATGTGGTTTGGCTTCAAGCGCCGAGGTATCTATGGAAGAAAAAGGCACCATTTCTTCCGGATCGAACATACCCAAACGCATACGTATGGTGAATAACCGCTTTAAGGAAACATTGATATCCTGTTCAGTAAGCAAATCTTTTTGCAAGGCTTCTTTTAATGCTTTGTATGTTGGGTTGCCGGAACATTCACAATCTGTACCATGCAGTACCGCATCTGCTGCAGCAGCTTCGGCATTGGGATGTGTTTTATGCGCTTTCCAGAAATGCGTTATACCGCCGCAATCAGAAGTTACATAGCCGGTAAATTTCCAATCGTTGCGTAAGATATCATTCATCAGCTTATCGCTGCCGCAGCAGGGCTGCCCTTCGAAGCGATTGTAGGCACACATCACTCCGCTCACTTTGGCATCCACAATCAAATCGCGGAAGGCTGGCAAATAAGTATCCCACAAATCGTAGGCTGAAACCCGTGCATCGTAGGTACTACGGTTCCATTCGGGGCCACTATGCACCGCAAAATGTTTGGCACAGGCAGATGCTTTTAGGTATTTAGGATCATTGCCCTCAAGGCCATGTACAAATGCTTTGCCCAGTTGCCCGGTTAAATATGGGTCTTCGCCATACGTTTCCTGTCCCCTGCCCCAGCGTGGATCCCGAAAGATATTTACATTGGGCGTCCAGTAGGTTAGCCCTAAGTAAATACCCGTTTTACCTTTTCTTTTTGAGTCATTAAAAATAGCACGTCCTTCAATTGCGCAATAATCTGCCATCATATGCATCGAAGCAGTATCCCATGTAGCAGCCATACCAATGGCCTGCGGGTAGCTTGTTACCTTGTAGGGACTGCGTGCAACGCCATGCAAGGTTTCGTTCCACCAATTATAGGCAGGAATATGCAGCCGTTCAATGGCCGGTGCGTTGTTTACCATTTGGCCAATTTTTTCCTCCAGCGTTAATAATGCCACCAGGCTATCTACCCTTGTATCGATTGTTAGTGATGGATTTTGAAAAGCATAAGCAAATTTTTTCGGTTGTGCGCAAGGAATAAAATGCGTACCTGTTGTTAGTGTTAGCACCACAATTGCTACTTTGCAAAAAAGCTTAAAGCGATTTGTATTGCCTGATCTATTCATACTTTTTATTTTATTGACATAAAGAAACTAAACAACGTTTACCATTCACCGCTCATCATCTCCCTATAGCGAATGCTGATATCCAACTTTTTATTACCCCGCAAATTTTCAACCAAATGAAAGCATATTACCATTACTTTCCTACTTGATATTTTTTACACTTAACCAGCAATGCCAATAAAAAGTACCCCTTTTGGATTTATTATTTTCCCTGCAAATGTGTACGGCTTAGTTCCAAAATTTACCACCACCTTTTTACCAGAAGAAAATACAGATTCCTGCACTGTATGGTCGGCAGTTACAAAACGATGCGAAACCAATTCATCGTACCCGATTTGCTGCAGCCACGGTGCCACTTTCATGTAACTTTCAATGAATGTGTTTTTATAGGCTTCCCAACGCTCCCTGTCAAGATTCCACAGCGGCGCATTGCCATATAAAATATTGAATAAATCTTTTTTCCACCAAATTTCAGGCGTATGGTGGTTGCCATCTTCCCAGCGCCAGGAACTTACGATGGCATCATGGTACACCAAATCATATAAGGGAACCCTTGTGTATTCATTGATAGCATATTTTAAGTAGGTATCAGGAGCCACTCTTGTGCCAAGCATCTGCGATGGCTTTGAATTGCTCTTCCAATCGCCGTTCCAGTAGATGGTTCCTTTCTTAACAACATCAGAGCCAAACCAGGTGCGCTGCAAGGTCATCATACCATGGTTGTACACAGTGTGCGAGCCCAAATAATCAGCACCCCACTCTCCCCCTAAATACTGTCCATATTTTTCTGTGACCATTTTATGATTCGCAATGACCGCTTTTGCAAATTGCTCCCGGGTAAGTGGGTTAGTTGTTGAATAGTCTTCAAACAAACCATTGGCCTGGTACACATCTAAGAAATAGGTTTCATGAGCATATTCTTTTAATTCCCGGTCTATTCTTTTAATCATTTCAGGCCGGATAGCAACAGGATTACTGGTGTGACCAAATTGGTTAAATACTGTTTTGCCATCTTTCTTTTTAATGGACAACTGATTAAATAGTCCGGGGTAACTCGTCAATGCAAAGCGCAAAGGTCCGGTGGTATCTTGTGTTTTGTATACCGTATCTCGTGGCTTTAAATCGGTAAACAATTCATAAGTACCAGTTGCATACCCTAATTTCTTTAAACTATCATTGTACCCCAATGCCGGATAAGGGGTATGGTTTGCATCCCATAAAAACATCGCTTTTTCAATACCGGAATCCTTTAACTCCTTTGCAAAATCCACTTCCCGGGCATTATCCCACACATATATATGCACAGCCCCAATCATTTTTGCCATAGCCGGGGTTTTTAATTCATTCTGCTTTAAGGTAATCACTTCATTCTTTTTCCAAATGTATTCCCGGTATTTTTTTGCCTGTGCCACATAGCCACCTTTATCAAAAAAATAGTAGGTTACTTTTCTGTCGTACCCAAATTGTTCTTTGGAGGCCAACCAAACAGGCGAAAAAGTTATCAATCCCTTTTCTCTTTTTGTACGCAAAGCAGCATCAAACGGCGTTTCAAGGATAGCCATGTAGCCTGTTTTAAAAGCAGTGTCTGTTATTCCCATCCATGCCATACTGGTGCCGCCACCACAAAAATAAGTACGGCCATTCCCCAACGGATATTCGGTGTCATCAGCAGGCAGCAGAAAGCCGCTACCGTCTGTAGATAGCAGATAGTGATTTTTACCGGGGGTAATAAATGCGCCGGGAAAATCAAATTCCATTAAAGCGGTTGTTGCATTTGCCTGAATGAGTATCTCCAAACCTGCATTTAAGCTAATGGTGGCTTCAAATGTAAATGTGCCTTTATAAGTTACAGTAAGCGTTCTGGCTTTCTGTACTACGCTCTGTACTTTAAAAAGCTCCGTGTTTACAGCTTGTTTCCAAACCTTGTTAGCTCGTTTATCAGTAACAGATAGTAAGCCTGTTTTATCATCCAGCTTTACAGTGAGTGTTGCATTACTAATAATCCAATCTTTTGCTATAGCGGTAGCAGACGTAAAAAAGAATATAGAAATTAAAAATATCTTATACATAATCATTCGTTTTCTATGTTGTGTTTATTTATTGATTGGCTGGCTTATCCCCCATCACAAATTCCAACCTTCCGCCGTTTGCAATATCCTTGTGGGTAAACCAGGATTTACTTAGTTTTTTGCCATTGATGGTACAGGACTGTATGTAGATATTCTTATCAGATACATTCTTTGAAATAATTTTTAATTTTTTACCATTGCCAAGGGTGAGTGTAATTTCAGGAAAAGTAGCCCCGGTTAAATAGTAAATGTTTTGCCCGGCATTGGGAAAGAAACCCATTGCAGAAAATATATACCAACTGCTCATGGCACCACTGTCATCATTTTCTTTGCCGCCCATTGTTGTAAAACGGGCCATCACTTTGCGGGCATAATAACTTGCCAAATCTGACCGGTTGCTAGAATGAAAAGCATGTACTGTTAAGAAAGCGGGTTCATTGCCGTAGTCTATTAAATCCTGCTCAAAAGCATGCTTGAGTTTTGCTGAAAATTTTTCTTTCCCGCCTGTTAATTCCACTAGCTTTTCAAAATCGTGAGGTACAAAATAAGAGTAGGTCCAGGAGCTTCCCTCATAAAAATAATCCTTCCACGAACCCCAGTTTTTCTTTAAATCAATTGGTACGAAACCACTGCCCAATCTTTTGGGAACAATAAAACCTTTATAGCCATCGCTTTCCGCATCGGGGTTCCAGAGATTAATCCACTTGCCGCTACGCTCCAGGTATTTTTTGTAGTCCTCCATTTTGCCTAAGCCTTTGGCCATTTGAGCAGCGCAAAAATCGTTGTATGCATACTCAAGGGTAACCGAGTTACTCATTTTACCGGCAGGTATCCATCCCAATTCTTTGTACATAGCGCTACTATCGGAACCTTTATTATAACTAATGCCATTTCGTCCACTGTCTGCATGAAACTTGATTAGCTTGTACGCTTCAATCCAGTCAACACCTTTTACGCCTTTCACATAAGCATCCACTATGATATTATCTACATCATTGCCGCCTTGCTCTACGCTCATTTCCCTGCCGGCTACATAGGCATCTTTTACGTGTCCGGTCTTTTTATGCCTTGCAATAAACGATTGTATGGTGCCAGTTACCATTGCAGGATCTGTCAACACTTTTAGAGGATAGAGCGTGCGCCAGGTGTCCCAAACCGCCAAATGATCATCCCACACCGGCACATTTCTATCAAACCATTTGCTATCATTGGTTTTATTTCTTGGCATCACAGCGGCATGATAAGCAGCGGTATAAAAAAGAATCTTGCTGGTTTCGGTACCACCATTCACTATAATTTTACTCAATTGCTTGTTCCATATGTCCACAGCAGCTTTTTTTACTTTTGCATAGTTAAAGTCGGGCATTTCAGTATCCAGCCAGTTGGTTGCCTGCTCTACACTTTTAAGGGAGATGCCCACCTTTAAATAAACTGCTTCCTCTTTTTTAGTTTTATAATGCACATAAGCACCTACCCTGTCATTTTTCTGTTGCCATTTTTCCGATAATTGATTTGCATTAATGGCTTCATTGTACCAGGTGCCTTTACCTGCTGGGGCTTTGCTTAAACGGATAACAAAATAAACATTGTAAGGGCCATCAGAAAAGCCCCCTGTATACGTGCCAAACCCTTTTAACTCAGTGCCAGCATTGCTGGTAAAAGTTACATTGCCATTTTCAAACCTGCTATTGGCACCCCGCATAACAGTAGCTATTTCCGTAATATTATGTGCAATATCCAGCACAATAACGGCGCTATCGGTTTCAGGGAAAGTAAACTTGTAGATAGCTGTATGTTTCGAAGGGGTTACTTCGGCTCTGATTCCATAGCGTTTAAGGGTGACACCATATTCAACCGGTTTTGCTATTTCATTTTCTGCTTCGGAATCGTGCGCTGTTGCACCAGTTGCAAGACCGGTTTGTGGTGATAAAAACACCTGTCCATATTTACCCCAGCCTGTGCCGCTTACATGCAATTGTGCAAAGCCCCGAATAGGTTGCCCCATCACATAACCATCCATATCGTAATTGACGCTTCCGGGATTGGTATGCGGACTTGGGTTGATAGAAGCATTGGGCAATTGAGGACCTAATACACAGCTTGTATTCATATCCCGAACGCCGATAAAATTGTCTACATAATCTACAGGCGACTTTTTAATTGTTTGCCCCATGGCTGCAGACAAACTAATCATACTCATCAAAAATGCATACATCAATTTCTTAATCATTGGAACTATCATATTTTTAATTTTTCGTACCTGGTATATATCAAATTTTGTTTCCGCTCAGTCAAGAAAAACCTCATTTTTTTAAAGCCGATGGAAGCGCTAACCGCTGCTTCGGAAAACATTTACTTATCAATAGCCTATCAATATTGGCACTACAATCACCTCATTGTTTATATTATTTTTTCAATTTTAACCATGTGCTGATAACGCCAGAGGTTTGTCCAGCATCTGCATACGGAACAAGAAAGATATCTTTTTCAAGATCGTTGATAAAAGCTTTTAATTGAAACTTTTGATTACCCACCCATCCTTTTGGTAATGGAGAATCTACTTTTTTTAGTTGAATATCATTCGCTTCAATAGTTACTGCTTCTGCGTTTAAGCTGTCTATATTCGTATCGAAACACAATACCTGCGGGCCACGCTGCAAGGCTATTTGATTAGGATAGCTTTTGCCGCCTGCCAATACAATGATTGGCATGGTAAAATTTATTTCCACTTTATCACCCTTTTTCCAAAGCCGTTTAATGGCTACAGTTTCGGAATTGGAAATATCTTGTTTTGTTCCATTTACGCTAATAGAAAAATTGCTTGTCCAATAGGGTTTCCTAAATTGTAAAGCATAGGCAATTGCACTATTTTCATTTATAGAAATAACGACAGATTCACCCTTCAAAAAATCACCGGTTGTGGTAAACGAAACTTTCTTTTTAGCCATGTTGGTGGTATAAACACCGGGTTGATAAAAAAGAAAAGCAGCATCATTGTTAAGTAGTCCATTTGCGAATAATGGTATCATAGCGATGCCTCTTGGCACACTGCTCATGCAACAGGTGATAACGGTGCGAAATGGCTTTTTGCCCATCAAGGGCGTGTAATAACTAACCCCACCTGTTTGTGGATTTTCAGCACCGGTTAAATGGTTGTACACAGACCGCTCCAACTCATCCAGGTATTTCATTTGGCCGGTTATGCAAAATAACTGGTAGTTAAATTGCAACCAGGTTGTTGTTACACAACCTTCACCCATATTGTCTTTACTGGATGCAGGTAAAATATCATTATCTTGAAAATGTTCGAATGAACTGGCAGTGCCTGTGATGTATAATCTGCTGGCAACAATATCCTTCCAGGCCACCTCCAAAGGTTTTAAAAAACCTTCATCATTCGTAATCCGATACAATTTAATAATGCCCAAAAAATTAGACATCATTTCATAGGCTTTTGCATTAGCAACTTTATCTACCCTACCCGTAGCATTTAGGGTGGTAATTATCTTTGGTCCTTTTGGATTATCGAAACTTTTTATAAGGTAATAACAATAGTCCAAATATTTTTTGTTTCCTGTAAAACGGTACAACTCTGCCATGGATTCCAATATGCAGGTAGCAGCCATGCCGACATGTCCGCCAGATTTTACAATATCTTGCTGACCTTTCTCAGTACCAAATGTTTGCATCAACAAATCGCCTGTTTTCTCACAGGCTGTTAACGACGGCTTAAAACCAGATAATTCATAGTACCGCAACAATCCCATTAAATCGTACCGATGGCTCCATACATCCCAGCTTGTCCAGTGACTGTCGATGTCATAAGTTCCTAAATATCCATCGGGTAATTGAGCTGATATCAAATGTTGTGCAGTTCTATCAATTTGATTTTTTAGGACAGTGTCTTTATTATTTGCAAACGCATTACAAGCTGCTTCTAAAAATTTACCAATGTGCTCACCAATCCATGAATGATTACCCGGACGATTAATGAAACCAGCTAAAATTGCATCTTCATCAACCTGATGCAAACGCATTTCTGTGTTTGCTTTCAGGCGTTCTCCTAACCAGCCTTCTATTTCAATTTTATCTAAAGCTGCAGGTACAAACCGTTGTGGAGCTTTATATGCTATAACTGGCGATGTAGGTTTATACACGATATTTTCATAACCATATGCTGCATTCCATTGTTTGGTATACTTAAAAGAAGGCACCGATAAAGTGTAAACAATTTTTACAAAAGCTGTCAAAGATTTATAAGGAAAAACGACGGGGTTATCGCCAAACTGAAGGGACACTTTTTTTTGTGCATTGTATATTTTCCGGCCTTGAAAATCATAGAAGTCTGCCGTTACTTGTGCATCTAATATTTTCGGAGATTTGTTGCTGATGGTTAACTGATAATCCAGCTTTTTATCTTGCACAGTTGCTTTCGCATTGCCATTTTTCAGACTTGCGTTGCAGGCAAAAAAAACAAAAGGTTCTGCAGCCATTAATGTGGGCACTTTGGATATATTAAAAGAACCCCAATGGCTTACCCTAATGGCAATGGTATTTTCTTTATCCCATAAAATGTCATCCTTTGTTACAATGTAATTTCTATAAGCATCACCAGACCCGGTTGATCCGATTAATTTACCATTCAAATAGGTATCATCTGTTTGCAGAATTTTCCCCATCGTTAAACTGAGCAAACCGGTTTTTACAAATTCAGCTTGCAACGAGGATGGAATAATTACTTTTTTACGAATCCACAAAGTTCGGTTGGCCGTCGTTTTATGGTCATCACTCCATTTTAACTCAGCAAGGTTTTCCCATGCAGCATCATCGTAATACTGCCTATTAAATTCGATTTTATCTTCAAAACTTAATTTCCAGTCACCCCCAATTATGAAAGGCTGGGCTGTTGCGGCCTGGGTGAGCAGTATGCAGCAGATAAGCCGAAAGAATTTACTCTTTTTTATGACTGTTATAAAATTCATTATTTACAATTTTGTAAAAATTTTAAAAAAATACCTTTCCTCAAATTACTTATACAAAAATCATCATTTTCCAGACTGACCCGCAGGTAAAAACAGCCTGTAGGTATTGATTTGATTGGCGCCAAAATTTAACCCCAGTTTACCTTGTAGCGGCTTCAACATTTTTTCATTTGTTTCTATATGTGAAGTTTTCCATGCGCTTATTATGGGCCTGGCAAAACTAAGCGTTGGATTAACTGAGCCGTTTTCCATGTTCCAAAAGCGGGTAATAAACCCATTGCCTGTTTCTTCTGCAGGTTTTACACTCCAGAGTATCACAGCGGGATTGCTAATATTGAGTAATGAAAAACCATTAGTTGAATTGGGCCGTATGGCACCCGTTACGGGCGATGCCAGCAAAGGGTTTTGATGCGCTAATGAAAACTTCATAGCATCTACTGCATTAAATGCAGCGTGATTTGTTGTTATGGCAAACTGGTATTGAAAATCTTTCTGACCATTTTGATTGAGTATTCCTAAGATGCCTTTGTCTTCCAGTTTTTTATCAATATTGCCGCCGGCTAATGCATTTATTTGAGCTGATGATTCCCATAAAGAATCTACCGTGCTATTGCCTAATTTAAAAAAACTACAATCCATATTTGACAGGGTAACTCCATAACCGGAGTCACTTACATTTACAAAATGATTGAAAGTTTGCCAGTCATATCTGGCATTATCATCTGCGTAATGTCCACCTCTGGATTCCTTTTTTACTTTCATTATTGCACCAAGTTCTTCATGGCTGGTAGTTTGGTTATTTAAATTAAATGAAAAAGCCCAGGTGGTTACATCAGAAAAATTTTGTTGAATGCTATCTTCTATTTCAATCCTTGGAACAGAAGCAAACAGCGTAACACGAACGGTATGTAAAACAGGATTTTTTGAAACAGCCTTCAATGTAACAGAAACAGGACCGGCGTTTTCAATTTGTAATGCTTCGCCATCATCATTGCCGCCTAAGTCGTTGGCGTATTTGCCATCTGTTACTTTTATTAATTGACGACTATTGGCCAAACTATCATACAATTCTTTAATGGCGCCTGATTTAGATAATAGTAAGCGATACCAGGCATTGCTGAAATAGGCTCCACTTACATTTGCCGCTGCCGGTAAAGCTGCCGGCTTACCCTGCCTTATTTCAAATAATTTATACCCTACCGCAGGAATACTTTCTGCAAGGATGCGGATATATTTTTTACCGGCTTTCTCCACTAATTGGCTCGGCACTTCCTTTTTTGTGGCCTGGTCAATTACTTTTACCGGAAGACTTCCTTCATAAATTAAATCTACAATATCCGTTCTTTCCCAACTCAATGCATTGAAAACATAAAAAGAATTTTCGGCAGTTTTGGTAATTTGGCTGGCTAATTTATTTACCGAACTGTTGTATAATGTATCTACATAACTGGTCAGCAATTCCTGCCGTTTTATTTGCCAATCGGCTCTTGTTTTTCTGGATACCGGCCCATCACCAGTCCAGTTGTGTTCCCAATAAACACCCAACGATTCCCATGCTTCGTCTTTAGCTTTAGCAAACGCATTCATAAAAGACGGGGCTTTTAAAGAAACAATTGCAGCCAAAGCTTCTGCTGTTCGCAATTTCTCTGTTGCCCGCCTAACTTTTGCCGTTGTTTCATTCATGGATGCCGGCAACAAATCCCACTCGTTTCCAAAGCTTACAGCCTGGGAAGGTATATTGGGATAGGTTTTCTCAAAATCTTTGAAAAAGTCTTCAATATTTGAGACTCTTACTTTTCTGGTTAACGTAGATGTTTGTTGGGCTGCAGTGATAAAAGGCGGTGCAACAAAAGTTTCCAAATCATCATGCCCAAAACCAAAGGCTCCTCCAATATTGTAAGGATAAGTTGATGGAGTATTACAAAAGGTATCCAGGGTTTTAATCACATGAGATAAATCCTGCTCCAGGTTTTTATATTTCATGTGCAACCTGCATTCAGCATAGCCACCTAATGATCCCGTTTTTGATTCATCATACGCATACCATTTCATCAAAACACCGGAGCCATCCAATCCGTTTGAACGATACATCTGGTGCCGGCGTTTAGTTCTCATGGCATAACTCATTTGGCTTCCGTAACCGCCAATCCCTTTCCAGCTATATTTTGCGCCAGCCCCTGCCCACAAAGCAGACAAACCCAAGGGCAACGTATTATTCTCCATACTGCCGGCCAATTTAAAACGAAGTTTATATTTTCTTTCCAGTTGGCCTGCATAATACATGCCCCGCAAAACAGCTTCTGTTGGTTGACCTCCATAACAACTTACCAGCATAGTAAGCGGACTGCTAAGGTGCCCGGATTTCAACGCAGCAATCAGCTTATCGAATTGCCGGGGTGTTCTGTATTTAGCGTAGGCCTTTAGCCATAAACTTCCATCGGTATTAAATCTTGCCTGAAAGTCTGCAGGCAGTTTTCTGGTAGAATCAATTTGTAGTAAATAGTAGTCCAGCATCTGCACAAAAGCAGCATCGTATGTCGCTTCGTCGGCCGTCCACATATAATCGGTATGGTCGTCGATGGCTAAATACAGTTTTTTTACCTGCGCTTGTGTACAAGCAAAAAAAGTAATACAGCTACAAACGCATAACAAGCGTGTCAAATAAGAATTGCATTTCATATGCTAAATTATTGTTGTCCGACTTACATTTCTAAAATCCTTATCAAACTTGAATGACCGTACCCCAACCTTTCTACTATAGAACTGTAAAAAAGACCTCACCCCCCAACCCCTATCCGAGGGCAGAGGGGAGCCTGACCCTGCTAATGCCCTGCTCTTTTATTTCCCAGTTCTTTTCAGCGAAACATCAGCGCCGCTTATAGTATACTCCAAAGGAGAGTGGCCAGAGCCTTTAAAGAGTAATCGTTTAAGCGACTTCAAATAGTTTTTCGGACAATATTGATTGATAATATATTTTGGTTTTCATCAGAAATTTGCTTTAGGAATTATACACCACAAACTGAACTAAACAGACTGCTTTCAACAAATAAATTATATTTTTTTCTACTTCTTACCCTTAATTGCCTGAAGCTGAAAATAGGGCAACCTGTTAAGTGGCACCTCAATCGTTATCACTTTTCCACCTTTAAATTTATTTCCAGATTCATCTACCCAATTTCCTTTTGGCAATTTTACTGTTCTTGTAGTGCCTTTATTAATCATTGGTGCTACCAGGTATTTATCACCCAACATAAACTGGTCGTCGCTACTTTCAAAACCTTCGTTTGGAAAAGCGTATTCCATGTGCCGTACAATTGGCTCACCATCTTTTGCAGCTTGTTGGGCTAACCCAAAAATATAAGCACCCATTTTTGTATGCAGCATGGCAGCTTCTCTACAGATGCGTAAATGCATGGTATCAAGCACCCGCCACGGTGCAACAGAAAATTGCATCATAGGCATCAATGCCTGCACCTGTGCAGAACGTATCATCAACTCCAGGTCGAACTTAGTGTAATCAATGTTTTCGAATGTGGACCGCAGGCCGCCACCTATCATATCAGGGCAGGTGAATGGATGACCGATTATGCCGGCAGAAACCATATCAGGTACCAATAATTTTAAATCATCCCATGAATATTGTTTGTCTTGCAAACGCTGTGCAACGGGCTGGTTACCATTTTTCCAACCTGCCCTGAATTCATTAAAATCAAATTCGGCGCCCAGTTTACCATACATCTCCGCTTGTACAGGGCCGTTGGTATTTGTTTCTTCGTTTGGAAAAACAGGAGAACCTTTGGAATAAAAATCAAAATCAACAGCATCAAACTTAAAACCATCAACAGCATATTGTGTTTGTAGATTTTTCAATTTTGCAGTAAGCCAGTTTATGGCTGCTGGTTTGGTTAAATCCAAACAGGCACTGTAACCATTCCACCATTTTATTAACGCAGGTTTCTTCAGGTCTTTTTTTAACACCAAGGCTTTTAATCTTGTAAGCTCGTTAAACTCTTTACTGTCGGGGCTTACAAATGGTGTAAGCCAAAGCATTACTTTAAATCCTTTGGCATGTAGTTCATCCATCATTGCTTTAGGAGCAGGAAAAACCGATGGGTCAAATTCAAAATTGCCATAGTGTTTTGCCCAGCCATCATCTATCATAAATGTGCCGGCAGGGAAACCGTTTTGTAAAACATCGTTGGCATATTTGATAATAGCTAGTTGATTTTGATTGGTACCCAATTCAATCCATGTGTTGTACTGAGGAATGGTAAACATTAACTCATTGGGTGTTTTACCTGACGGAGGAAAATGCTTTTGCATGGCTGCTTTATAGCCATCTCTTAAATTGATACCGCCATTAACTGCCTCCACTTTTTCTTTTTCAGCATTAATTATAAGGCTGCCTTCTTTAAACTCAAAAGCAAACGGTTCATCGCTCCAGACATATCTGCCTTTATTGGAAACTAACACCGGTGCCGCCTGGTTGCCACGGTTATCAGTTGCTAAATCTTTCTTCTTTTCGTTGGCCTGGTAAGGTTGAAAGGTAAGGTCTTTTAATGGTGTATTACAAAAAGCTTTGGCGGTGTAAGCTCCGTACCACACTTCATTAGGCAGTGGTTTCACTTCCGTTGCAAATGCTTGTGCTGACGTTTTCGATACCCACATCAGCATTATTAAACTTATCCATCTTAATTTTTTCATCGTGTGGTTGCTTTATATACTTTATTTTACTTCAGTTACTTTTCCACCTACAATAAAGGTGTCTTTTATTTCTAATAATTCAGATAAATAAAAAGCCATGTAGTTGAATGGCACAATGTTGTTGATGACAGATTCATTTTCTGATACAGCAGGTTCTTCAATAGAAAAAACGGTGGCGCCTGCATTTCGAATAGCTTCGGTTAATTTTGAAGTACGTTCGTAACTTTTGCCCCTGGCTACAATATTGATTACCACACTATTCTTTGCAGTTTCTTTGGGACCATGATCATATTGCGGCATAGCAAGTCCGTTAAAATTAAGCTTGGTACTTTCACTCATAATTAATGCAGCTTGCAATGCGGTAGCTATATTGGGGCCGCTGCCAGTGATGTACAGCCCATTTAATTGTTGCTTTTGTATTAAACTAAAAATTGCACTGGCAATTTCTTTTCCTTGTTGTTCGTATTTATTTTCGTTGGATGAAAGTATATTTACTGCATGGCTTGCCTCCAACGTAAAACCTTTAAACAAAGCCAGTAAAGTATTGATGTAGGTTTTGGAAGAAGAATATTTTTCTTCCCCAGCCAATAAATCAATGACTGTAGCAGCACCAGGAAATTGTGTAAGTGGACTATCCATTTTATTAGTGATAGCTGTAAAACTTTCAAATAACTCAGCAGCCCACAACACTTCAGTACTTCTACCGGATTGCGATAACAAAACGCCATTAGTAACTTTGTTGCCTTTATGCAAATAATTAAAAAACTCCGAAGCCATTTCAGGGAGAATATTAACGCCCATATATTTCAAAGCCAGCGGAGCAAAGTAAGAGGAACCCATACCAAGATAGGGTACAGCAGTTGGCAGCCTAAAGTCTGGTGTGTTTGCTAAAAATTGTTTTGCCTTTTTGGGTATGTCTTTTATTTCTGATAACATAAATGTCTATCTTTTTTATACAGTTAAGGTTAATTTTTTCTTTTCATAACTCAGCAACAAGGCACCGCAGATAGCCAACACTATACCAGACAATTCCATTTGGGATAACTGCTCTTTTAGGAACAGTATTGCCAGCACAATTGTAAAAACCGGCTGTAATGTGCCGGCAATGGTAGTAACAGCAGCAGCTTTGCCCTCTGCCTTGTATGCTGCAAAACTTGCCAATACCCCCAAACCATTTAACAAACCAGCCATTGCGCCCAGCGAAATAGTTTTGCCTGTTAGGTTAAATGCTATTTTTCCAAACAGTAAAAAGCCAAAGGTGATTATAACTGAAGTACCCACAAAAAACAGGTACGACCACTCAGCAGAAATATGATTAGTGGCTACTTTTTGCGCCGCACTAAATACTCCCCAGCAAAAAATGGAAATCATAGCAAACAGGAACCAGGTATTTAACCCGATGCCTTTAATAAATGCGGCAGGATCTACAAACAATAATGTTTCACCAGATAACAACAGGATGGCAGGAATGGAAAATAAAATGCCCACCACATTTAACCAATTCAACCTTTCTTTAAAAGCAATAATGGCAATAACAATGGTTACCAGTGGATACAAATTAGTTACCGGTATAACAATAGAAGCCTGCCCGCCATTACTAAAAGCCTGGTACACTGCAACGTTGCCAGTGATCGCAAAACAACCAGCAATAACACCCCATAATAAGCCCTTCAAATTAAAACTGGCTTTAGTGCATTTTCTAATAACAAAGGGTACTGAAAACAACATTCCAACCGTAAATAACAAATGGTTCATGTAAGGATTCACCTCCTCTGAAATTAACTTTGCCACTACACCCCACAAGGCCCAAAGCAAGCCAGCAGCAGCGGCATAAAAAAACCATCTATTTTTTTTATTTATCATGCGCTATTGGTTCTAAATAATGCTGCACTGCCAACGATACCAGCTTCTTCGTTCAATGCTGAAACTTGTAATTGAAATGAATAACCCGGAAAAGCTGACAAATAAGATTGGCCCTTAATGCTATCCAGGTAAGGCGATAATCCTTTTGCAATACCGCCACCAAGTACAATTATATCTGGTGCATATATGTTTACATAATTATGAATGCCGGTATGTAAGTAGCCCACTATCGTATCAATTATTTCTACTGCTATCGGTTCGTTTTTTAATGCTGCATCAAAAATGGATTCTACTGATAAATCTCCCTGCCAGTTTATTTTTTCAGCAAGGCTTATGATGCCAGTTGAAGATACCAGCGATTCTAAACAACCTGTTTTACCGCAATAGCATAGTTCGCCACCATCGGTAATTTTTATATGCCCCGCCATGTGCGCCAATGGTAATGATTCATTTAATTGCTTATTTACAACAAACCCTACCCCAACACCTGTACCAAATGTGAGCGTAAGCACCCGGCTACTGTTTTTACCTTTGCCATACAATGCTTCGCCTAAAGAAATTGTTCTGGCATCGTTATCAAGTAAGCAAGTCAACTTATATTCCTTTTCGATGATCGCCTTTAATGGATAATTTTCCATAAAAGTTAAAAAACCATAGGTGGTTTCAATAATGGCCCGCTCATTAATATAACCAGGAATGCCAAATCCAATACCTTCTATATTTCCATTGTTTACATCAGCAACTTTTTTTAATTGCGTAATGGCGTTGGAAGTTTGTTGTAAAAACGCAATGCCATTTTCTTTTTCGGTTGGTAAAATGATACAATCTAAAACCTTACCCAAAGCAATATCCACCAGCCCATATTTTGTTCTGGTACCGCCAATATCTACGCCTATGGTGAATGCTTTTTTCAATGTCTCTTCTGTTAATGGAGCTTTCGCTCCCTGGCAAACTTTAATTTTTGAATATCAATCAACGGTTTAACACTGCGATTTACTGTCCGTTTTTTAATATGGTGCGTTTCATTTGTCAAAGCTTTATTATTAAATCTGATGCAGTTCTTGTAAGTTGATATACAGCTCGTTTGGTTACACCATTCCATATTACCATTACTTCATATTTTCCGAAATGCCCCCGACTTTCAACCTTTCCGGCATTATCTGTGGTTGCTTTAAAATTTGTGCTCCATTTGTTAGTCACCCATTCACGCCATACTGCAGCGTTTGGCTTTTCGGTCCAGTCTTTTTTAAACATAGCTGCATCTTTTTTCCAATGGGCACCTTCCCAAAAACCCCAGATTGTAAATCCATTTATTACAGGGTGGCTATAACAAGCTATTAAAAAATCACGGGTGTAATCTGCCTGTAGTTGTTCATCTACCATGTTAATATCAAACTCTGTTATCTGCACCGGCAAGCTAATACTCTTAAACAAATCCAAATCGCTTATTACCTGTTCAGGGTTACGTGGTTGCCTGCCCACATGCCCTTGTATGCCGATCGCTTCAATGGGTGCTCCGTTGGTTCGCAACATCGTAATCGTATCCAGATAAGACGCTATGTTCCCTGGGCTTGCAATACTATTGAGCATGCTGTATTCATTGATAAATAGTTGGGCACCAGGGTCAAGTTCTTTAGCCAATTGAAACCAGCGAACCGTTTCACTGGCAGGTAAATATTTCAGGAAATCCCTTTCGTGCAGCAGTTCATTGATTACATCCCACGCAATAACCCGCCCTTTGGTATAAGCCATTTTGGAACGCACATCCCCTTCAATAATTTTTCTGAATGCTGCTGTATCCTTTTCGGCTGTTTCTTTTGCTATCCGGGGAGCAAACTTAAACCCCGGCCAAACCAGGTTATGCCCACGCTGGCGAAAGCCATTTTGCTCCAACCACCCGAAGGCATTTTTGGTTTCCGCCTGTCTTTCGGGTCCGGCACTCCATCCTGGCCATTTAAAGCCATTTTCGATAACAGCCGTATTAAAAAATTCCTTGAAAAAGCGTTTGTAATTTTCAGCATCCGGTGAATTATTTGTTAAGATGGCTTCATTGGCAGCCGTGCCCCAAATAAATGCCGACTGTACCATTTTCACATGCACTTTTGCGCCCGAAACAGGTTTGCCATTAGCATCCACCACCTGTAACTTAATCGGTGCTGTTCTGATAGCATCAATTCGTTTTAAAGCATCATTCCGCCAGGATGCATTTGCCTCACGCCCCTTGTAAGTAAAACGGGTAACCGGCATTTGGGAAAGGGTTGCTTTATTTTCAAAGTTCCAAAGTTGCAGGTTGGTGATTTCTACTTTTTGTGCAAGTGCAGCATACGAAAAACAGATAGCCGCTTCACCCGCTTCCATGTCATGGGATGCTACAAAAGAAATATCCATGTTCTTCCATTCGGAACCTGCACTCAAATCAGTAATGACACTTTTATCATATGGCGGATTGGATTGTTGTACAAAAAAATAAACGACTGCTTCGCCTGATTCTTGCTTTGCATAAATAGAACGAATAGAAAATCTGGCTAACAATACATCGCCCTTTTTAATGGATGCAACAGGCGCCCAGCTATTTTGAATAGCATAATGACTTTTTGCTACCGTAAATATTTCGGCAGTAAAAAGAGGAGTACTATTGGCTGGCGTTTTTACATTGAATGTAGAAGTTTTGACGCCATTGCTTTTATCTTCAAATCTGAATGCCGTGCCAGCATCAGTTGGAAATATGTTTAGGGGTGCCAACTTTTCTAACTCAGTAGACAAAGGAACAACGGTTTGTGCTATTAAAGCAACAGCTTTAAATAAAACAAACAAAAATGATGCGATTTTTTTCATCCAGCAAACAATTTAAAATTAAACCAATACCTTAAATGATAGACTAACTGCTAACCCGCTTGCACTACAGCAACCTAATCTGTTCTATCTTTTTATCAAGATCCGGGTGTATAAATTTGTAACAAAATATTTACCTTTTAACCAGCTTCCCTTTGGACTTAGTTTCACCTTATCCTACTTTTCAATAGCCCTTAGCCAACTGGTAGTTTGCGACCAGAAACAATCTATAGTTCATATTTTGTTTCCATTTCATCATAATAGGCTTTCACCACATAGAATGCTTTTTTCTTATTGCCCTTCTGGTCAAATAATCCCTTATTGTTCCAACCTTCCTGTGTTTCAGGATTATTTCGGCGAGGCGACCTGAAGTCGTTTAATAGCCATGGTGATAACCCCAAAAAATTAGTTGGCATCCTTTTCATCATTGCCACCTGTTCCTTATAATACCATTCCTGGAAATCTTCTGTCCATCTGGTGGCACTATCGCCATAAAATCCCCCAACTGCTTCAGCGCCAGTTTCACTAAAAAACACAGGCTTTACATTGGGTGCCCATTTTACTTTTCGGCAATTGTCAGGCAAGCCACCATACCAACCTATGTATTGGTTTACAGCAATAATATCAGTAAACTTTCCCAATTCATCCTGTACCACCTGCCCGCCATTTAAACCAAAATTCTCCAACGCAGCCGCCACTAACCTTGTACTATCCAACTGCTTTGCATTTTTAGCCAAAGTACTCATAAAGGCCAGCCGCTTATTACCCGCCGGTGTTTCATTTCCCACCGATCAAATGATCACACTCGCCCTGTTTCTGTGCCGGGTAATCATTTCCTGCAACTGTGTTTGCGCTTTTGCCATTACGGTTGCACTACCAAAATCAATGGTCCAATACACCGGAATTTTAGACCACACTAACAAACCCAAAGAATCGGCAACACGAGTCATATTTTCATTGTGTGGATAATGCGCCAATCGAAGCATGTGTGCATTCAAAGCTTTCGCCTGACCTGGCAAGTAAACCGCGTCTTTATAATTATAAGCACGCCGCATACCCTCGGGTATCTCTTCAGGTATGCAAATACCCCTAAAGAAAACCCGCTTGCCATTTAGCAAAACCTGGTCGCCTTTTACCTCTACATTCCTAAATCCTATTTTCTCTTCTACCTCATCTATGCCTGTACTTATGATTACGTTATAAAGTGTGGGACTTTTAGCAGACCACAACTTCAACTCTTTAGACGGCAGGTTAAATGGAAGGCTATCTCCTTTGATGGCTATCTGATTTTTAATTTTCAAAGCGGGTATTTCTATTGTTAGGTTGCCTTTAACAGGCGCATTCAACTTCACCCAACCTTCAATGGTTTTCTCCTGATTTGCATAAGCACCTTTTTGGAGCTGGATGCTATAATCCTGTATAAAATTATCAGGCACCAATACCAAATTAACAGCTCTGGTAATACCGCCATAATTCCACCAATCAGTATTTAAAGTTGGGATTTCATCTTTCATTCTTTTATGATCCACCTTTACCACCAGCAGGTTATTTTCAGGTTTTAACAGCGTTTCCGGTACTTCAAAATTGAATGGAGTAAAGCCTCCTTTATGTACACCCAACTTTACGCCATTCAGGTACACATCTGCTTTATAGTTTACAGCACCAAAATATACAAACACCTTTTTGTTTTTTAGCGACGGTGTAAAATCAAATGATTTCTTATACCAAACAGATCCTTCGTAGTATAGAAAAACAGGATGCTGCGAATTCCAGTCACCAGGCACATAAAGGGTTTGTTTATCGGAATAGCCAAATTCCAACTTATCTGTTTTATCAGCCTGAACATCACTATTCCAATAAGCGTCTTTATCTTTTAGATTTCGCTCCTCAAAGCGATCTGAAAATCCGGTTTCGTAGGGATCAATAATGCATTGCCACTTACCATTCAAAGCAATGGTATTTCTGTTTGTGATATTGGTAATAAGTTTATCCTGTGCAACCACACTACAACTGATTGCAATAAAAAATATTAACCAATATTTTATTTTCATAATAGCCGTGTTTGATTTAGTTCCTGGCTTGAAGAAAAGTCAGCTAAAGATTGATTTCATTGATTAACAACCTTAAAAAATTAAAGTAGTTTTAAAAACTCCGCCGGTGCTACCCACTTGTAATTGTAAGACACTTTTCGAAATAGCCAATTCCAGGGGCATCGTTGTGTAATTATTTATTATTGAATTTATATTCAATATTATTTTCAAAAGTAAAGAATAGCTACCTATTCACCAAATCAATATTGACCCTAAAAAGTCAATCCGCCATTAAATGTTATAAGCTGATCCAAACCATACGTTAGTGGGTGTATTAAATAAATAAAACCTTCTCCTTTCATTTTTAAAATAAACCGCACGATATTGGTTTCACCAGCATTTTAATTTTGTATTGGTTGCATTTTAAAATCTCCATCCAGATTTTTAGTTTCATCAAGCAGCCACCCTTTGTTACTTTCCAAAGTCAGGTAAAGTTGATTAGCATTGGAAGTTGTTCCAATCTAACCTGGATGTTACTTAGTTACAACTTTCCGGTTTGCAGCATTGTACACGGTTATGTCTTGTCAGATTAACGGTGTTAGCCTGCAAATAACAATAAAAAGTGGCTTGTCAATAACAGAAAGTTTGATTTTATTTTTCATTTGTTCATCAGCCAATGCAGGTTTATGTACCCTCATAAAAACCTCGTTTCATTAAAGGCAAACATTTTACCACCTGCGCCTGCATTGATTCTCCACTGTTAGTGCGGGCTTATCCCCTTCATCACCAGGATGCAAGCGAACGCTTCCCCAAACATGATGGCTACAAATTAACAAGCTCAATTCCCCCAAGAAGCTACACCCTTCCATAGAAATGACGAATTTGAAAAGCGCTTCAATAAATGTGTCACCGCTTTACAAGCGCTCATTGAAACATCGAATTAACCCAAGGATTCCTGCACAGAGAAAAAGGCACCCCCCCGTGAGGAGAGCGGTTTATACTAATCGCTAATGTGGTGTTGGTTTGATGAAGTATACCAGCCAGCGAACACGAACAGTTGCTTTACAAAAAAGCTGGCGAGGCATAAACACACCCGCTCGTACTTTATGCAAAGGATGCAGCAAATGATGCGATGGGCGGATAGCCTTACACTTAGGCAGCCAACCTTTATGCGATCGATGGCCACCTTTGCCCGAATAACCCCTTAAGGTCGATAGAAGATGATAAACGCTGCCGAAAGCTATCATTATTGGGCTATCGGCCAATTGCATCAATCAACTTCAGTACCGGCTATCCGTTGCAAGTACTCACTCCGCTACGCTCCGTTCCGTGCTTTCCACTCCTATCCGGCATCCCTTCAACAGCAGATTTTCAACCCAGCTTTCATCATGTTATGTCGGGTGCGGAAGTAAAGAGTAATCAAATTTTAAACAATCCAACCGGCGCAATCAACCTGGCAAACTACATCTCCAGCCAGGCAGTTTTCACCCTATAAAGAGCAACCGTTTATAAAAAACAAAACTATTTTGCAGATGCCACTTTAATACCATGTTTATAATCTATATTCAATTTTTTTTCAACAATACCCATACCCTGTGACTAAGGGAGGGCGAAGCCATAAGAAAAATAAAGGGTTCAGTTTGTATCTTTTAAAAAAGCGCACGACCTCCGTAGTTTTCCGTTATCAGTATCGTTCTTAAAATCGATAAACCAGCGAAATGGTTTTTTGACAGAAAACACCGCAATAAACATTACAGCACCCGGTTGGCACAACACATAATAAAGACCGGTTATGATAATTGAAATTGTCTGCCAGATAAAATTTTCACAGTTAGCAGCACAG
>JBGSMI010000059.1:0-32022 GCA_041740215.1 Ferruginibacter sp. | reverse complement strand
TGCGTTCGCACCGGGGTATAGAAAATAAACTTCATCCGATAGCTATCGGATGGTGTATGGATGTGATATTTGGAGAAGATAAAAGCAAAAAACAATCGGAAGACAGTGCTCAAAACTTTTCACTTATTAATAAAGTAGCCTAAATATGATACGAAATTACAAGCCGGATGAAGCAAGTGGATCTAAAAAAATAAGCATGATACGAAAACGTAAAATGGCTAATTGAGATAATGAATACCTGCTCAATATTCTATTATCATTTAATACAGAAAAAAATTGAAGTTTTCATGCGTCCGCCCAGCAGGCTATAACACTTTCAACAATCAAATCAGCGATCTTGGTGGAACTCGGCCACCCAATAGTATTATTCATGAACCGTCCGCTACTATCTTTAATATCACCATGCTGGCTGGTGGAATGATGATTTTTTTTACTTCACTTTCAATACACAAAAAGTTTTAAAAATGGCTTTTTACAATTCGTCTAACCATCTTTGGTTTCGCTGTTTTTGTGTGGGTGTTTTTCCTGGGCATATTGTATTCTGGCACAGCATTTTTGCTTTAGTAGCATTTACATTTGGTAGCATTACCTGCATTGCAGCTTTTAAAATAGTGCCACTCCCACTGCATTACATTGGTATTTGTATTGGTACCAAGTCCTTAATATTTTTATACGGTGCTAAAATTTTTTATTCCTTACCTGGGCATGGGAGGCACCGAACATTGGTTGGCCTATGCTGTTGTGATTTGGCTTATAGGTTTCGGCGGTTTTTTATTGGGGTTAAAAGCTGATGATAAAAATACTGATACATGAATACGCCTTTTACATCCAAACAATTTTTTAGCGTATTTAAAAAATACAATACAGCAGTGTTTTCATTTCAATGAGGAATATTTTTGTTGGGACTAGCCGCATAATCCGTCCGGGTTAGGTTCAAATATCAGTGCGTTTGATGTACCCGGTTTTACTTCTTCACAACTGGCGGCAGTGCAACAGGGTTATGAAAAGTATATAAAGTAACCAGCGCATCAGTTATAGTAAAATCTTTAACCAACCATTGAACTAAAACCATAGTAGTTGCCTGAAAGGCATTACAGGAAGGCGGTAATATCTGTTTTATCATTCGTCTATTTCCTGTAATCCGTTAAAAAAAGTAAAGGTTGCCATCTGGGGCAACCTCTCAATTAATATGGGGATATATCTTTTAAAAATCAAATTTAAAACGAGCCCGAATGCCCCATTTTGCTACATCCGGATGATCAAGATAACTCAATCTTTTAACCACATCAACCCGTAGGATTTTAAAAATATTGGCGACACCAATACTCACCTCCATATAGGGTTTACTGTTTAAACTATAGGTAGTGGGTAGTCCATCGTTATTGGGAAACTTGATATTATTTGAGCCTGCCACCGGGTTGTTTTCATCTCTTACGCCACCATACAATATTTTAGCACTGGCTACTTCACGCAATTTTAATTTTTTGATCAATGGAAGTTTATTAAATATAAAACCGTTTAGATAATAGTCAACATTGGCGGATGCATAGCGGTCGCTCACAAACTCCATAAAGTTCATCAGGTTAAACGAGTTTAATTGGTAGGCATAAGTTTGGTTTGCCCGGTGAATCGTTAAAAGCGGGTAGGGCAGGTTTCCGGAAATATAGCCGCCTTCCATCGTTACATCTGCAAAACCAAACTGTGATAAATAAACTCTTTTAGAAATATTCAGGTTCACACTCTGGTAATTGTATTCTCCATTCATCAATCCCTTTATACCAGCCGTATATCGAAGCGTAATGATTGGGTACTTATTGATGATTGGAATTCTGTAAACTTTTCCCTGGTAAAATTGCTCATTGGGTGCCCAACGCAATTGCGCCGAAACTTCGCTTGTAGTGATATTCGGAATTACCTCACTGGTGCCCTCTTTTTCAAAGATGATGCTGCCTGCTGGTGTTTGACGGGTATTTTTAAAGCCCAGTTCATAAGACACATTCTTCCCAAACTCCCTTACATAGGCTGCCTTAAAAGTATTGTTGTACATCCACTTGTTGTTATCACCTCTTTTAAATGATAGTAAAAAATTATCTTCTGCCACAAACTGCAAATCCTGTCCCGGAATTTTAATATCCTTCTGGTAACTTACTTTTAAATAATTTAATGGGAAAGAATACACCGATTTTTGATTGAAGGAGTAGGCGCCGGACAACAGATATTTGAATTGTTCATCTTTAAAACCATAGGCTACATAATTTTCAAAATAAAGATTTTTATTAAACTTTGGTGTTGTTCTTCCACCTGCACGTAACCTGAAACCTTCAACCGGATTGAAGCTGTAAAATGTATTTACCGGGCCGACTTCGTAAGGACCAAAATTTTTATAACCGGCCAGCAACAAAGTGGCGACATCCATAAATCTTTTATACGACCGCATGTTTTGCAAACTGTCAATATTGTTGTATGCTTTTAATTCAACGGCGCTCAATGGCTGGTGTCTGTTTGCAATCCAGAAGCTATCTTTCAGGCTGGTATTGGTTTGCAGATTTGTTGCCAGTTTGCTGTTATAAATACTATCAGGTGCCGGTTGATTGCTTGCGAAATCTTTAAAGGAAACTGTTCTTTCTCCCAGTAAACCTCCATCTGAATTTTTTGTAAGTGCAAACTCGGTCATCATATTGCTTAGGATCACATGATAACGGCCATCTGTACCCTTTTCAAAATTCTGGTTAATTCTTAACTCTCTTGTAAAATTAAGGTTGGCATTTTTGCTGATGGTCATATTTATTTTTTGCACCGCATAATTGCCATCTAATGTAATGAACACTACGCCCCTGAATAAAAGATCGTTGGGATTGCGGGGAGTAAAATATAATTTAACCAATTGAATGCCATCCAACTCTACCGTATCCCGAATATAAAAGCGATAAAAGGTTGGCGCCATGGTTGCAATGGGACTTAAAAACTGGTTGGTTAAAATTGAAATATTATTTTCATACACATCAATGTCAGCATAAAGTCTGCTGATGTATTTACTAATGCCATCATTGTCGATGTATTCGCCAAAATTTACTTTTTTTTGCCCTAAAGGAATAATTTTTTCCTTGTTGGGATTTTTACTATAATAATGATTGCTCAGGTTTTCTTCCAGGTAAACCGGCAGTAAACTCTTGCCTTCAATTTTAGCAGTGTCTGTGTTTTCCAATACAAACTGGTAGTTCTTCAGCAACTTGTTTTTTGCTAATTTTTCCGGCTTGTTCGTAAGTGAAAGCTGCATCTTTTCATATTGTTGGTATTGCACATAATCATACGCATTTATGCGGTTATTACTTTTGTTGTCAATTACCTGCCTTATCAGTTCAACTGCCGGATTATTTTTGTTGCTGTATTTTGCCCGCTTGTTTGTCTTAACAATTACCTCGGCCATGGCCTCCTGCTCCATATTGATATCGAGCGTTGTTTGCTTTCCTGGAGTCACTTTTTTTGAAATTACTTTGTAACCACCGTACGAAAACTCAATTGCAGTTAACTTTAGATTTACGGTAGATAAGGAATAGGTGCCGTCTTCACCGCTAATAATACCTTTAGCACCTTTAAAATATACACTCACGAAAGATAAGGGTTGTTGGGTAGATGCATCTCTAATTATGCCGCTGATTACAGTTTGTGCCTGTGTAAAATAGGTACTAAATATGGTTAGTACAACCAATGCTAATTGTTTCATTTTTTTATTTGTATTCATTTTATTTTTAATCTCAAAGGCAATTTGTCATTTTAAAACTGCCTGTATAGTATGGTGCCGCTATCATAGCTCCTAATTATATTGTCTGCGAATTTCTAATTTTTAAATGTTGTTCCCGGTAACCTTGTTTACACATCGATTTCAAATCTGCGCATACTAACGCAGTTTCGTATTCTCTGGATTCTATTTCCAGTTTGCTTTTGCATCTTTCGCTTTTTCGAATAAGATGCAATTAGCAGCGAATGCAGCGGTGATATCATTTTCATAGTTTAAAATCAATCAAGCTGTTGGGCAATTTTGTTTTGTAGAGTATAAGACAACTGTTCCTTTTGTTTTACTTATAAAATTTAGTTAAATAATTAGTTAAATATTTAACTATTTAACTAAAAAAAATTAGCTGATCAAATTTTTATACATTTTTTGCAATACACAGCATGCCTGGTCAATTTCTTTGCAGGTTAAATCCTTTTCCATCAAGGTATAAAAATCTTTGATTACTGGCATGAACTGCTGCTTGTAATCCCGGCCAGCCTTTGTAAGAGAGATGATTTTGTTTCGTCTGTCGCTAGGGTCTTCCGTACGTACCACCAATTTTCTACAGGCAAGATTGTCCAGAAGGGGGGTAAGGCTAGCCTTATTTTTTTGAATCGCATCGGCAATTTCCTGTTGATTCAGGTCTTGCTTGTGCCACAGAATGGCCAATACCTGTAGCATCTCATACGTGATGTCAAAATTTCCCTCCCGCAGTTTTTGTTGAATATATTGCTTCATTCCCATCCGGAAATTAGCAGCATTTTCAATCAGGCACTGAAGGTTCTTTAGTTCCATTTTTATTATTGAAAGGCAAAGATAAATGATAATGGTTAAATATTGAACTAATATTTTTGCCGGCGTCGTTTTTATAATTATTGCCCCTCAAAACAAACATACCTGAGTATCTTTTTCTTTGATGGTATTGGTTGGTGAGACGGGATAGGGCATTGGGCTAAAGAACGGCTTATGTGTCGATGTTTATCCTGAGTGTATCGATTTTCATTTTGGATTTACCAGCAGTATCAATCTATTTTCAATTCCTTATTTAATATAGATTGCGGGTTTAATGATTTTTAATCCTTTCCGTCAGCTAATTTATTCCTATACCTTTCTTCACGTCGCAGAAGCAAGCTTTTAAATCTGCCATAGATAACTACTACTTGGTTCTTTGTAATAGAGCTGAGGAAAAGGTATGGCAACCAAATAAGACTGAATTCTATTTCCTGAGACTCATTTTAACGAAGCAAAACTCCAGGTGGTTAATTGTGAAGAAAAAGCGGTAACAGATTAGCGACCTCGCAATAAAAATCCATTTGATCATTTTTGAAATCTGTAAGAATTCTGGGTTGGATTGGCATTTATCTTTTAAGTGTTAAGCGGCGCCATAACATTATCAGTTTCACACAAAGAAATATTTATTTCGTTACAGAGTTCATGTAAGTTTGCTTTTCCACTTTTTCGTTTACATGAAATGAGAAACTCTTTTTTGTTCCGCATCTGAAAAAGTAACCTTATGAGTAATTGCGTTGCGCCTATGATAAAATAAAAACTGTATGTAAGTTAGTTGGTTTACTTAAACGCTTCTCTTAAAAAGTTCGCATGTAATTATCTCTCTTACCTTTAATGGTACTGTGTTTACTAAGCAAAAATAAAGGCATATTTGTGATTTCATCATTCACGGGTGCATTTAAAATTGTAGGAAGGGTTGCCAAACTTGTGCAGGTTCTTTTCTGCTAAAAACACTTTAAAAAGGGTTGGCAACCCTGTACTGAGCTGCGACAATTTTAAATACGCCCCCATTCAATGATCGCTGCTGCATCTCAATAGATTCGATCTCTTTTGAAAGGTCCACGGTCTTTTTCATTTTTTTTTTGTAAATTCACCCTGGCTAAAATCCAATAATTTATTTCAACACGATTCTTCGAAAATGGTATATGAGAACAAACCAGGGCTTAATAATACAGTGGAGCCTTTTTCAACTTCAAACAAGTCTTTTTCTTTTAAAAGCAAATCTTTTTTAATCGGGCTAATTACGTTTATTGTTCTTGAGGCTCTGTTTGGTATACTCGGTTATCAACGATTTTTAATTGTTAAGGAAGCCAATCAAAAAGAAACCCAGACTTTTTTAAATAAAGTCAGATCCGATATGAATGAATTGCTTGAAGAGGGCAAATCCGCCACCAATACGCTGTCTTTTTTTATTCATAAAGATGAAAAGGTAAATGATTTTGATTCCATCGCATCCTTTTTAATAGCGGCTAATAAAAACTTTGATGCGTTAGAGTTGGTACCTGGCGGCGTTATTGAAAAGGTGTATCCGCTTGTGGGTAATGAACGATTGTTGGGGTATGATATTTTAAAAGATTCAACCAGAAATAAAGAGGCACTAAAAGCAGTTGAAAAAAAACGTTTTTTTTATGCAGGTCCGCTACAGTTAAAACAAGGCGGAGTGGGGATAGTAGGGCGAATGCCTGTTTTTAAAAATGGTGTTTTTTGGGGCTTTAGTGCTGTTGTAATCAAGTTATCCAGTTTGTTAAGGGCAACCGGGATTGACAACCCCAATCAAAGTGGTTATTACTTTCAGCTTTCTAAAATTAATCCTGATACCCGGGCGGAAGACAAATTTATGCCTCCTTTACCCTTCGCCAATCGAAATGAAGTCTTTTCTGTTTACATGCCAGATGAAGAATGGCAACTCTCTGCCGTTCCGGTTAATGCAGAGAAAGGGTATACAAATATTTACCTTATTACCATTTTAGGATTTTTTTGTTCCTCCATACTTGGGTTCTTTATTTACGTTATTGCCAAAAGGCCCGAAAAATTAAATGAACTGGTTCGGCTACGTACATTGTCTCTGCAAAAGAATGAGGCAAAATACCGCTCACTTATTGAGCAGGCTTCTGATGGAATTGTATTAATCAATGCTGCTGGAAATATCATTGAAGTAAACAATAGTGTTTGCCTTTTAACGGGTTATGAAGCAGCAGAACTTGTTGGAAAATCAATTGAAGATTACCTGCTTGTTGATGACCTTAAAATGCAGCCTTTGCGAATAAAGGAGTTGATGGATGGGAATAACATTATTTATGAACGGAGGATTCAAAAAAAGGATTGTACAATCATCGATGTAGAAGTAAATTCAAAAATGGCCGGGCCAAATAACTTCATAGGATTTATAAGAGATATTACGGAAACGAAGCAGGCCAAAGCATTGCTGGAACAAAGTGAAATTAAGTACCGGTCGCTATTTGAACAGGCATCAGATGGGGTAATAATTACAGACCTGACAGGTAAAATTGTAGAGGTAAATAGTAGTATCTGCAATATGGGCAATTACACAGTTAATGAGATGATTGGTAAACATGTAAATGATTTTATGCCCTTAGAGGATATTGCGGGAATACCGCTGCGAATAGAGGAATTATTACAGGGTAGAACATTGTTGTATGAGAGACGTATGCAGCGAAAGGATGGAACGATCATAGACGTTGAAATCAATGCTAAAATGACGAGTTGTAAAACACTCATCGGCTTTATCAGGGATATTACGGAAAGGAAACGGGCAGCGCTGGAATTAGAGCTTTTAAATGAAAGATATGAATTGATTTCACACGCAACCAGTGATGTGATATGGGATCATTGTTTAGTTACCAATGAAACGGTCGGCAATGATAATCTGTATAATTTATTTGGCCTTACCAGAGGTAAAGATAAAATAAATCATGAGGTGTTTGCATCAAAAATTCATCCGGACGATTTGGAACAATTTGCTGCCACCATCCAAAAGGCATTTAAGGAGCAGGCCGGATTCGTCGTTGAAGAGTACCGGTTTAAAACCCAGGATGATACGTATAAACATTTTTTTGACCGGGCAAGTATCCGTTATAATAAAAATGGAGAACCCGAAAGGATACTCGGAATCATGCAGGATATTACGGCCCGTGTAAAATCTGAACAAAAATTATTAAAGGAAAAAGAATTGTCTGATTCCATTATCAATAATTTGCCGGAAGTGTTCTTTCTTGTCAGCCGGGAAGGTAAATTTTTGCGATGGAATAAAAATCTGGAAATGATATCTGGTTACAGCAACGACGAAATAACCGGTCTTAATCCCTATAGTTTGTTTCCTGAAGCCGAACGAAATGCTGTTTTAGAAAAAGTTGAAAATGTATTTGTGCATGGAGAAGATAGCGTGGAATGCAATTTTCTTACAAAGGATTTTAAAACCATACCGAGTTACATAACGGGAATACGAATAAATTATGAAGGCGAAGTATGCCTTATGGGTTTTGGAATTGATTTTTCTGAAAAGATAGCGTCTGAAGAGAAATTGAAAGCAAGCGAAAAGAAATTCCGCTGTTTGGTGGAGCATGCTGCTGATAGTGTAATCATTTTATCTGAAACCGGATACCCTTCGTATGTTTCTCCTTCACTGGGAAGAATTTTGGGGTACGGGGACGCCGAATTAATGCAGATGAATGTATCCGAATTAACTCACCCCGGAGAGGCTAAAGCGATCCAAAGGGTATTTCAGGAAGTAATGAACAATCCAGGGGTTCCAATAAGGGGGCATTATTCAAGAATTCGTCATAAAGATGGCAGTTGGCTATGGTTTGAGGATACCATCACCAATATGTTACACGAACCTGCTATTAACGGTATCGTTGAAAACGTGAGAGATGTTACTGAAAAACTTGAAATAGAAAGAAAGATCATAAACGAAAGAGAATTATCGGATACAGTGATCAATGGTTTGCCAGGTATTTTTTATTTATACGACAGAAGCGGAAAGTTTATCCGTTGGAATAAAAATTTTGAAACAGTAACAGGTTATAGTGCGGACGAGATTAGTCGAATGCACCCCCTCGATTTTTATGATAATGATTTGAAGGATTTGGTGAAAGAAAAGATTGAGTCAAACTATTATAGACAGAATCCGGGTATTGAAGTAATGCTACTTACTAAAGACCGCCGGAAAATTCCATTTTACATAAATTCGCTCGTCTTAAAATATGAGGGAGTGGCATGTGTAATGGGTATCGGAATTGACGTTACCGACAGGTATAAAATTGAACAGGAACTAATTGTTTCCAATTTCAACCTTGAGCATAATGCAACAGAGTTAAAAAAATCGTTCGCAGAACTTGAGCAGTTTGCCTATATCGTTTCGCATGATTTGCAGGAGCCGCTTCGAATGGTCTCCAGCTTTTTGAAACTGCTGGAGCAAAAGTATAAATCACAACTGGATGAAAGGGGTGAAAAATATATCCACTTTGCAGTTGATGGTGCAGATAGAATGAAACAACTGATTATGGACTTGCTGGAATATTCACGCACAGGTACCAATAAAGATATCCCTTCAGATACGGATATGAATGAAGTAATGGCAGATGTATTGAACGTATTAAGCAATTCAATCAACGAGCAACAGGCGGTTATAGTGGTGGATCATTTACCGGTGTTACCCGATACCAGCCGGATTCAGATGTTTCAATTAATGCAGAACCTTGTTGGCAATGCGCTGAAATACCATGGTGATGAAAAATTGATGATAAAGATTAGCGTAAGGGATGATATTAACCAATGGATATTTTCTGTGGAGGATAATGGCATCGGTTTAGATTCGAAGTTTTCTGAAAAAATATTTGTTATATTCCATAGGTTACACAGCAGGGATGAATTTTCGGGAACAGGAATTGGACTGGCCATTTGTAAAAAAATTATAGATAAAATGGGCGGAAAAATATGGGTAGAGTCTAAACTGGGCGTTGGCAGTACTTTTTATTTCATTGTCCCCAAAGCCATTGCCTGGTACAAAGCGAACGACGTTCAGGCGGGATCTGAAAAGCATTTTTAAATAAAATTTGGCAAACAATGTATAATGTTCAAAAGCCGGAAATGAAACAACAAGTATTCATGGTTTTTAACATGCAAAAGAAATTCAATTAAATCGGATACGAATTTCTAAAGATGCAAAAAATTAATATTGTGATCCGTGTTTTTTATACAGCAGGTGTGTCTTCAGTTTGGGATGCTGTTTTTGCAATGCTTCATTTCCTTTTCAAAAAGGAAGAAATTGTTTTCGCTGATAGGATAAAGTATCAAAACAGGTACATTTAAATTTCGAAAAATAATTTTGTGTTCAATCAATGCCATCGACTCGCCAAATAAAGAAGCCTTAGTCGTATTATAAATATGGTCCTTATATTGCTTGACATCATGCATATTAAAAACTTCATCAAATCATGGCGCCTACTGGCCATTTACTTTCTTTAGTTTTAATTATCCAGGATAATGGTTCAAATTGAGTCCCATTTTCGTTGATATCATGTATGCTGCTGGTTGCCTCCAATTCAGCGTTAAAAGTGTTTTTGGTAACGCAACCAAACCAATGGATTGAATTTTCTTTTTCTTACTTCCGCCGGGGATAGCTTGTGGTGATTAACATTAAAAGCTACTGATCCGCCATCTTCAAGTATCAGTCCGCAAACCCTATCAGGGTAAGCATCATAAAAGGCGGTACTAATATATCGGCCTCGTGAAAAGCCACCTACGAAAGCTTTTTAAATTTAGAGACTATCCATCAACACTTTGATGTAATCTGCCAAATGATAAAGCGAAACTTCATGCGAAGGGATGGCGGTTTGACCGTGTCCGTAAAAATCGACTGCAATTACAAAATAACCTGCCGCTGTCAGTTGATCGGCTAATGGTAGAAATTAATAACCGTTGTTTAAATTGTCATGTATCCACATGAAAGGAATACCGGAGCCATTTTTCCAGGTAAGATAATGCAGGAAAACATTGTCGGTTTTTTAATAGGCGCCATGTTGTTTTTCAAAAATTTGAAATTCAGTTTTTGCTAGAATGTATTTGTTTTTTGGGGAGATGGTATCTGGCTTAGGAATAATATTTTGTGCGTTTATCTCTAACGCAAACAACACCAACAATAGATTTCTTAAAAGAGATTTCATCATTAAATGTCGCAACAGTTGAACGAATTAAAGCGAGCTGGGTACGTTTTTTTTGAAAGCTGGGAACTGTAGAAACAAGTTGATTATACAAATCAATGTATATAATAAAAGCAAAGCGCTGCCAATAAACCACCGATAACTGGGCCAACAACAGGTATCCAACTGTATTGCCAATCATTACCTCCCTTTCCTTTTATCGGTAATACAGCATGCATAATACGGGGCCCAAGATCTCTCGCCGGATTGATGGCATACCCCGTTGTTCCGCCCAAACTTAGTCCAATGCCGAGTACAAGCAATGCTACCGGTAAGGCATCCAATGCGCCAAGGCTATCGTTGGGGGCAACTAAAAACAATACGCCCAATATTAAAATGAAGGTGCCGATAATTTCAGAGATTAAGTTGCCAGTTGTATTTCGGATAGCCGGTGCTGTGCAAAATACTGCATGTATAACACCTGGATCTGCTGTAGCTTCAAAATGTTTTTTGTACACTATCCAAACAATAGATGAACCCAGCATTGCGCCCAGTAGTTGCGCCGAAACGTAAAGTGGCACACTTGCCCATGCAAATTTATCCAACGATGCAAGTGCTAAAGTAACAACCGGATTCAGGTGTGCACCACTTGCTGGGGCGGCTACATAAACACCTACAAAAACACCGATGGCCCAGCCAAAAGTGATTACAATCCAACCACCGTTGTTTCCCTTTGTTTTATTTAAAATTGAGTTGGCAACCACGCCATCTCCTAAAGTAATTAAAATGGCAGTGCCGGTAAGTTCGGCTACAAATGGCGTCATGTGTAGTGGAATTAGATAAACAACAAGTTCGTTAAGGGTACAAATTACTGAATAAAATATTGCCGGGCAATTGTTTCAAAATCTTTTATTTGCTGGGATATCCATTCAGTTGTTTTGCCCATTTCTTTTGCCATCATGCCTGCTACCAGTGGAGCTGCAGCCATTGCTGCTGCTGCATCAAGAAACAATGCCCTTGTTCTTCTGGCCAGCACATCTTCCACCGTCATGGCCATTTCCTGTTGTACTGCCCATAATACGGTGGCTTTGGTATAAGGTAAATCAGGATGAATTGTAACGGCTAAATCTGGCTGCTCATTCATCATCTGTCGGATGTATGTAGCATCACTTCCATAAATGTAAAGCGGATCTTCCAATGCAATCCCCGCTGTGTATCCGTGAATGAGCAACGATTCTGTAACGCAGGCGTGCATTCGTAGTTTGGCTGAAAAAGCGGCATTGTCAATTGCATGTTTTCCCATCGTACGATAAGTGGTCCATTTACCGCCAGTGATTGTAACAAGTCCGCTATCAGATACAATGGTCGTATGGTCTCTTGGTAAAATTGCCGTTATTTTTTTACCCTTTACTTTTATCAAGGGCCTCATGCCGACAAATACGCTTTTTACATCATTATATTGTATATCAGATGTCAGGTAACGGTTAATATGATGTAATATAAAATCAATTTCTTCGGGAAGGGGCTTTGGCTCAAGCGCAACATCACTAACTGGTGTATCTGTTGTTCCCAAAACTACTTTGTTATGCCAGGGTACTGCAAACAAAACTCTTCCATCATCCGTTTTTGGAATCATCATTGCTTGCTTGCCCGGGAAAAATTTTGCATCCACTACAATGTGAACACCTTGAGATGGTGATACAATTGGTTGGTGAGCGGCATCATCCAGTTTCATTACCTCATCGGTAAATATACCGGTAGCATTAATAACCGACTTGCCGTTAACAGCATATTCTTTTCCTGTAAATACATCCTGTAGCACCACACCTGTTATGCGTTTATCCGTTTTCGTGAGGCTGGTTAGTTTGCAATAGTTGATCAGCGTTGCTCCATGTTCCTCTGCAGTTTGCGCAAGATTAATTGCCAATCTTGAATCGTCAAACTGTCCATCATGGTAAAGTACACCACCACTTAAGTTGCTAGTAGCTATAGCAGGTAATAATTGTTCGGTCAATTTTTTGCTCAATACGCTTGTTTTGCCGAGGCTGAGCTTTCCCGACAGAACATCATAAATCTTGAGTCCGATCCCATAATACCATTTTTGCCACCAGTGAAGTGACGGTATTATGAAAGATAAATTGTGACATACATGTGGTGCATTTTTTAACAACAAACCCCGCTCCCTCAAGGCTTCTCTTACCATTTTTATATTGCCTTGGGCAAGGTAGCGCACACCCCCATGCACTAGCTTGGTGCTTCTGCTTGAAGTTCCTTTTGAGAAATCTACTTGCTCTACCAATAAAGTTTTATATCCCCTGGAGGCAGCATCCACAGCAGCTCCCAGGCCAGTTGCGCCTCCGCCAATGATAATAATATCCCATTGCGCCACTTCGGCTAACTGTGATAACATTTTTTGCCTATTCATCATACTAATAATGCACCGGTAGGTTTAAAGTTCAGCATGCCGGTTATTTTTTTGTTTTAATAAAAATAGGTTAGCTGTCAAAGCAGGCAACATACTTATAATTCACTGTTGTGCAATTTCAAAAGGGTTCTAAAAATTTTACAAATGATATTACGAGCTGGCAGTTCAAACTTTAACGTTAAAAAAATAAACCATAAGTTTGGTCGATAAAAATTTAGCAAGTTGTAAAAACTTCATTCAAAGAACTTTGTAAATAATGATATTTGTATGTTTTTTGCATCCAACAAAATCAAAAGATAACACCAATATTTATCAATGAATGCGATCACCACGCACTTCTATTTCTTCCATTACTTTATTTTCATAATCCAGCCATTGCTTCCATCTGTTTCTTACGCTGGCTTTTGGCAGATAAGTGTCTGCCAGTTCTATAAACAACGTATAATGACCTGCTTCACTTTCCATAAAGCGACGGTAAAATTTTCGCATATAGGCATCATCAAGACCTTCGCTCAATCGTTTAAATCGTTCGCAACTTCTTGCCTCAATTAATGCCATCGTTAATAGATGATCCAGCAGCCGATCATCCGGACTACCGCCTTTTAATTGAAATTCAATTAGTTTATTTACATATACATCTTTCCGTTGTTTGCCTAGTTGCAATTTTCTTTTATTTAGTTCAGCCAAAACCAGTCTGAAATGTCCCCATTCTTCCGTTACAATTGGGCTTAGGGCAGATACCAGTTTTTCTTTATCTGAATATCGCTGAATCAGTGTGATGCAGGTGGTAGCTGCCTTTTGCTCGCAATAAGCATGGTCTGTTAAAATTTCTTCCAGTTGTAATTCCGCAAGATTTACCCATCTTGGGTCGGATGGCAATTTTAAGCCGAGAATGTTTTTTACATCAATGCTTTCTATATTCATTGAGCAAAAATAAATAATCTAAATTGGTTTGGTAAGCAAGGTTTTATTAATTTAGGGTTCAATTTTTTTTAATGAAAATTTTACCACTAATAATTTCCTCTGCAATTACTGCTGGATTGGTTGTTGCACTTAATACCAAATTGTTGTTGCCTGCACCACTGGGTAAATTATTAAGTCCGCAGCATGGTATCTGGCAAAATGCTGAAAACAGCAGCGCCGATTTTACTGCAGATTTAAAGTTCCCGCAACTAAAAGGTAATGTTGAAGTCTACCTGGATGACAGGTTGGTACCGCACGTTTTTGCTGATAATGACAACGATATCTATTTTGTGCAAGGTTATTTACATGCCAAATTCAGGCTGTGGCAGATGGAACTCCAAACGCATGCAGCAGCGGGAAGAGCCAGCGAAATTGTTGGAAATATTGCGCTTGAACATGATCGGGAATTTAGAAGGCTGGGTATGGTATATGCCGCCGAAGCGTCGTTGAGGGAGTTGGAAAGTGACCCGGTTACAAAATTAAGTTGTGATGGCTATACAGCAGGTGTCAATGCATATATTGCTACACTCTCAGAAAGTACTTTGCCATTGGAGTATAAACTGATCGGATACACGCCTGAGAACTGGACCAATTTAAAAACAGCCTTGTTTTTGAAAAATATGTCAGAAAATCTTGCGGGTGGCGAAGAAGATTTTGAAATGACGAATGCAAGGACGTTTTTTAGTAAAGAAGATTTTGCGAAACTCTACCCATTAAGTCAGGATTCACTTGATCCTATCATTCCTAAAGGAACTGTTTATAAGCAGCCTTTATTTACACCACAGGTGCCTTCCGATGCAGATTCTCTTTACTTCGAAAATCAATCAGTTTCAGTTACAGAAGAAGAAAAACCAGATCCAAACAACGGCAGCAATAACTGGGCAGTTGCGGGTTCAAAAACAAAGTCAGGCGCTCCCATTTTATGCAACGATCCGCACCTTGGATTAAACTTGCCTTCCTTATGGTTTGAAATGCAATTAACTACACCCGGTTACAATGCATATGGTGCAACCTTTCCTGGGGCGCCAGGTATTATCATTGGTTATAATGATAGCATCGCCTGGGGTGTTACCAATGGCGGGCGAGACGTAAGAGATTATTACGAAATAAAGTTTAAAGATGATACCCGGCAAGAGTATTGGTATGATAGCGGCTGGAATAAAACGAAATTCCGGTACGAAGAAATATTGGTAAAAGACTCGTTACCTTATTACGATACGGTAGCCTACACCGTTTTCGGTCCGGTGATGTATGATAAAAGTTTTAGCGGCGGAAGGGCTGCCAATTCACGATACTTTGCGGTACGTTGGACAGCACATAACAAAAGCAATGAGCTAAAGACCTTTTTAATGCTGGACCGGGCAAAGAATTATGATGACTATTTAAGTGCTGTGAAATATATGAAAACTCCCGGGCAAAATTTTGCCTTTGCAGCTAAATCGGGAGATATTGCAATGCGAACGCAAGGAGAATGGCCTGCAAAATGGAATGGGCAGGGCGACTTTATAATGCCGGGATCGGATAGCCGTTATTTATGGCAGGGAATGATTCCTTTCGATGAAACGCCGTATCAATACAATCCGGAAAGAGGCTTTGTGAGCAGTGCCAACCAAAATCCTGCAGATTCTACGTATCCTTATTATCTTGGACGTGGATATCCGCTTTACCGGGGTTTTATCATCAACAGGAAGTTGACTGAGATGAGTAATATTACTGCAAACGACATGATGAAATTACAAACGGATAATTACAATGTATTTGCAGAAATGTCGATGCCTGTATTTTTAAAAAATATGAAAGAAAGTGAATTGAATGCGTCCGAAAAAAACTACCTGGGTATTTTAAAATCATGGGATTTTAATAACGCACCCGATTCGAAAGGCGCAACTGTATTTGCAGTGTTATGGGATAGTTTTAGTTCGATAGTTTACGAGGATGAATTTACAGCAGCGCCGGTTGTAATCATGCATCCCTATGAAAGTAGTTTGCTGGAAGGGGTTTTAAAAGATTCCGCCTACCAGTTTGTCGACAATATTAACACACCCATAAAAGAAACGTTGGAAGATGCAGTCACTATGGCATTAAAGAGGGCAACAAAAACATTAGAAAAAATAGAAAAGAAGCAACGATTGGATTGGGCAAAATATAAAGCAACAAATGTGAGTCACCTTACTAAACTGCCGTCATTGAGCCGGTTGAATTTACCTGTGGGTGGCGGCACCCATTGTATCAATGCCACTAAATCCAATCATGGTCCGAGTTGGCGAATGATTGTAAGTTTAACGCCAAAAACTGAAGCCTATGGCGTATACCCCGGCGGACAAAGTGGAAACCCCGGTAGCCCGTTTTACGATAATTTTATTGATAAATGGGCGGCGGGCGAATATTATCCATTGTGGGTGATGGTAAGGGGAGAGGAGCAGGATAAACGGGTAAAGGCTACGATAAGCTTTAGTAAATCATAAATGACTCACCAATCGGAAAAAATGAGTAAACGATCATCTGCGAAATCAAATTTAACTTAAATAATTGTATGAAATTTTTTGTATCTGTATTGTTGATCGCTTTATTGAGTGTTGCAGCCTGTATGTATTTACCTTGGTGGTCCATTGCTATTGTAGCATTTCTTGTAGCAGCCACCATTCCTCAAAAACCGGTGAAATCATTTTTTGCTGGCTTTATTTCTTTGTTATTATTGTGGGCAACACTCACCTGGATTTTTAGCAGTAACAACAATCACCTGCTGGCGCATAAAATTTCAGTTTTGATATTGAAAGTGAACAGCCCTGTTTTATTAATTGCAGTTACTGCCGCAATAGGAGCACTTGTAGCAGGTTTCGGAGCACTGGCAGGAAGTTTTGTTCGAAAAAGCTGATGGACTTTACAGGCTGATCCTTCCAACGAAATGATGTTTTTTCTGTATCACCATTTGATGATAGGTTTCAAGTAATTCTATGCGCTCATTTTATACCAGTCAGCGTAATGTAAAAATTTCAACCTTTTTCTTTTTCATTTGTCAAACTACGGAACGCTTTTGCATTCAATTTAAGGATGTTTCAACTTATCCGTAAGTGTTCTGTGCAGAAAACGCAATTGATCATTTAGTGTTTCAAACTGAAAAGGAAAGTTTGTACCCTTATTTTCTCTTCATTTAATTTTATTTAATTTAATTGCAATTGCCATTAATTTCGTTGCTAATCAAATCCCGTTATGCGTAATTTTTTTTTCCTTTCATTTCTGTTTTCTTCATTTCAGCTTTCAGCACAAAAAATAAGTGGTACGGTTTTAAATGATAAGGGCGACTTGTTACCGTATTCATCCATCATAATAAAGGGAACCACTATTGGCGCAAGCGCAAATAATAGAGCCCGATTTACAATTGCACTTTCCCCTGGTAGTTATACGGTGGTTTGCCAGCATATTGGCTATATCACTAAAGAAAAGAATATTACCATTGTTGGGCAAGATGAAGAGCTATCATTTGTTATGTCTGAATTGAAGCTTGATTTGAAGGAAGTTGTAATAAAAAGTGCCGATGAAAATCCTGCTTATGCCATTATACGTGCCGCAATTAAAATGCGGGAAACTTACAATAGACAGGTAAGCGCTTTTACCTGCGACCTTTATACTAAAGACATGATGAAGCTTCGCCGCCTTCCAAAAAAAATATTTGGTAGAAAAGTGCCGGATGAAGACCGGCAGGATATGGGATTAGACACCATGGGGCAAGGCATCATTTATTTGTCAGAATCTATTTCAAAAATTTCTTCGCAACTTCCGGATAAATTTAAATTGGAAGTGCAAAGTAGCCGGGTGAGCGGAAGCGGTGGATTTGGCTTTACATTTCCCACGTTTATTTCGTTTTATCAAAACAATGTAACGGTTTTTACCGAGCGACTAAATCCCAGAGGTTTTATTTCACCTATTTCAGACAATGCCATTCATTTTTACAAATTTAGGTTTCTAGGCAGTTTTTGGGAAAATGGGAAAGAAATTAACAGCATCAGCGTTACACCCCGTAGAAATTTTGAGCCATTATTTACAGGTGTCATCAATATAATTGAAGGTGATTGGCGAATACATAGTGTCGATGTGTTTTTAACAAAAAAGGCGCAGCTCGAAATTATTGATACGCTGCAGATTACGCAGTTTCATATACCTGTTGGCAACGATGCCTGGAGGGTAAAAAATCAGGTAGTACATTTTACATTTAACCAGTTAGGTATAGATGCTGTGGCAAATTTTGTGAGTGTTTACAGCAATTACAACTTAAAACCAGCATTTGAAAAAAAGTTTTTTAATAACGTGGTCGTAAAATATGATTCAGCAGTAAACAAAAAATCAAAGGCATATTGGGATACCATTCGTCCAATGCCACTTGAAAAGGAAGAAGTAAAAGATTACCTGGTGAAGGACAGTCTTTTTGAAATAAGAAGAGACTCGGTGCTGAGCAAGCGATCGATTGATTCATTAAAGAAGAAACAAGGAAAGATAAAACCATCTGCGGTGTTTTGGAATGGTATTAACCGTACGCATTACAGCAGCATCAATACTTATCGATGGGGCATTTCCCCGCTTATTAAACAATTGGAATACAATACTGCTGAAGGTGTGGTGCTAAACGGTTCAGGGTATTTCAAAAAAACATTTTATAAAACAAGACATGATCTTTCCATTAATCCGGCTGTGCGATATGGTGTTTCAAACAAACATCTGAATGCCTGGGTCGACATAACTGTCCGAACAAAAGATCTTGATACAGATCAACGGTTGCGACGTCACGCATGGAATTTTGCCACGGGTAAACGAGTTACCCAATTTAATAATGAAAGTCCTGTTACCCCTTTGGTCAATAGCATCAGTACTTTGTTCTATGGTGATAATCTAATCAAGACTTATGAGAATATTTTTACAAACCTTGGCTATAGTAAAAGGTTTGAGAGCGGCCTTCGCATAAATATCAATGCTTTATACGAGGATAGAATTCCACTCAAAAACACAACTAACTTTACCTTCTTCAAAAAAGACAGTGTCAACATCACGCCTAATTATCCCTATGAAAAAATAAACGAAGCAGATTTTACCCGCCACCAGGCAGTGATTCTAAGTTTTGATGTGAGTATAAAACCTGGTCAGAAATTCATTCAATTTCCCAATAGGAAAATTTCGATTGGTTCTAAGTTGCCCACCTTCAGTTTAAATTACACCAGGGGATTCAAAGGGATTGCAGGTAGCGATGTAGATTTTGATAAATGGAGATTTTCTGTACAGAATGACAAAAATTTAAAATTGGCTGGTAAACTGAATTATAAGGTAGGCATAGGTGGATTTTTAAATAAAAAGGCTGTTTTCATTCAGGATTTTCAGCATTTTAATGGCAACCGTTCAATCGCTGCAAGCGAATACTTAAATAGTTTTCAATTGGCGCCATACTATGCAAACAGCACGATAGCGTCTTTTTATAGCGTTGCACATATTGAACATCATTTAAACGGGTTTCTTACCAATAAAATTCCAGGATTTAATCGGTTGAATTGGAATTTAGTAGCTGGTGGCAACGCGTTTTATATAAACGGAAGGGATAATTATTCAGAGATATTTTTCGGTCTTGAAAATATTCTTAAAGTATTTAGGGTCGATTTTGTAGTTGCCTACCAGGAGGGAAAGAAAGGAATCACGGGTGTTAGAATTGGCACCGGAGGCTTAATAGGGGCAGGCATTAAAAGAGCATCTACCAGTGGAGGCAGTGCAAACTCGAATCCGATGGGATTTTAGTTGCTGGTGTTATGTGAAGCCTGTTCAAACAGTTTCATTGAAATTGGCAATGTGAATAGGTAACATTTCACGATTTTCTGGTAAATCATCAAAATGTTGACTTACGGTTATTAATTTATATAATATTAAAAAGTAATGCGAAACTAACTCAGAATATGCTCAATTGATTTTTTTGTCACTCACAATGAATTCATACGCAATAATTTTTTGTTTTTGGAGTTGTTAATTTTGCCGATCGTATGTACGTTTTTTTAGATTATTATTGGAGTTGTATCTTTAACTGGATGAATGTAGAAACTTATTGACATGCCGAATCAGCGAATGATAAATGCAAATTTGTTTTTTTGTAAGAGTACCCGCAGGCTTAAATTTGGAAGTGCGACCAATTTGTTTGAGTTAAGTTATGCGATAGAACACCTTTTCTTTCCAAACAGTAAAGAATATGGTCGCAAGACTTAGGTAATTTTAATTATTGGTATTAAAAAAACAGACTATTAATCTTATCTACTGATAAAACTATTTACTTTTACATCTCTAGCAGTGTTTTTATATAGTCGGTTTATATAAAAACTTTTTAAAAACCGAAATATTACATTTTATGAAGAAAAAAATATGCAGTTTATTTTTATCGATATTTAGTTTTACTTTTTTAATGGCTCAGGATTTTCATCTAACTGCTTTTACTGGAATTAGTAATTATCAGGGCGATTTGCAGCCCAAAGGATTTACTTTTCAGCAAGCAAATGCGGCCATTGGGGTTGGTGCCTTATACGAAGTAAATGAAAGGCTTTATTTGCGGGCTAATGTTACTTTTGGAAAAATAAAGGGTGATGATAAGCGGTATGCAAGGAATGCAAGCCGCAATCTTAGCTTCTCTTCGCCGATTACTGATATCCACCTTGGCGTAGAGTACGATATTTTAAATTCTTATGAGAGGGCTTTTGTTCCGTTTGTTTTTACAGGGCTATCAATTTTTAATTTCAACCCGTCTACACAGGACTCAGCCGGACTTGGTCAGGTATTTTTACAGCCATTGGGAACCGAAGGCCAGGGTTTCAATGGTACAAATAAATATAAGCGTACTCAGCTAGCCATACCCTTTGGTGCTGGTGTTAAATACTCGGTTTCAGATAATGTAAAAATTAGGCTTGAAATTGGTTTTCGTAAAACTTTTACAGATTATTTAGACGATGTTAGCACTGTCTATGCAAATCCTGCTGCTTTGGCCGCAAACAATGGCCCTCTGGCATTGAGTATTTCTTACAGAACTGATGAATTGCCTGGTTCTTCAAAATCATATCCCGGACCTAACCGTATTAGAGGTAATCCTAAGCAGAAAGACTGGTATTATTTTGCAGGAATTGGTGTGAGTTTCAGAATATCTACCGACAATAATTATTAATCAGAACTTTTGGATAGGAATTACCTTGTTTTTCGACAACAGTATTGTCTTTATAATTTTATTTCAAGTGTACGTTCATTATTGAATCGTCAGGCTCGTTCGATTACTGAACACATTACATTTCGGACGGGTTTAAATTACATGTACAAGCGGTTTTAAATTTGCAATTGGTCTCATCCGGTGAGGGAAAACATACAAAGTTGCCTTTATTATATAAATTATTTATATTATTGATAGGCTCGCTTTTTTACCAAAAATGAAAAATTAATTGTTGTATTTACGTTTTTATAATCCTCCAAATTGTTTAAAAGAAAAAACACAGGATATTTTTCTTTTTACGTGTACTTTTTCAACAAATTTTCCGTTCTATAGTTTATAGTGTAAAAGGAATGGTATTTGCTTTGTTCCCCGTTTATAATATAAATCTATGAAATCAATATTCTTAAGTGCCGTTATTTTACTATGCGTTAACTTTTCGAAAGCGCAAAATACTCATTTTACCATGTTTGCAGGGATAAGTAATTACCAGGGAGATCTCCAACCCAGGCGGTTCACTTTTGAGCAGGGAAATCTTGCACTCGGGGTCGGCGGATTGTATGAGTTATCTGAAAAATTATACTTACGTGGAAATTTTACAGTTGGAAAAATAAGTGGAAATGATCAGAAATCTTTTGCAAATGCAACCAGAAATCTAAATTTTACTTCTAATATTCTTGATGTGCATCTTGGTTTAGAATATGATATTTTAAATTCTTACGATAGAAGTTTGCTCCCGTTTGTTTTCGCCGGTGTATCCGTTTTTCATTTTAGTCCTTATACATTTGATTCCACGGGTCGGAAACTATTTCTACAACCTTTGGGTACCGAAGGGCAGGGCTTTATTCAGGGAAGAGAAAAATACGGGCTTACGCAACTGTCATTGCCATTTGGGGGCGGATTAAAACTTGCCCTGTCCGAAAATGTGAGGGTGCGTTTTGAAGTAGGGTTTAGAAAAACATTTACTGATTATTTAGATGATGTTAGTACGACCTATGCTGATAGAAACCAACTATTGTTCAACAATGGCCAGCGTGCAGTTGATCTTGCATTTAGAGGGGATGAATTAAAGGGAAGTACATTAACCTATCCAGCAGCAGATGCTAAAAGAGGAAATGCAGGTAGTAAAGATTTATACTATTTTGCAGGTATTGGCATTAGCTTTCGTCTTTCACCCATGTCTGAAGGCCGCGACAGAAGTGCTGGGGGAGTAAGGGGTAGATTCGGCTGTCCAACAAATTTGTAACTGCAAAGCCTGCTAAGCGACATTTAAATTTTTGAACGTCAACTCCATTCGGTTTATTTAAAGTAATTGGTAAAAGAGCACTTTCATGTGCTCTTTTTATTTGCATGTCATTTGATCTACACAACCATTCTGCAGTTTTAGTGTTTTACATTTGCACCGAAAAATTAATGAATGGGATATATTTCGCTTGAATCATGTTTGATTGATCTTGAAAAAAATAATGAACTGGTTCGTATCAAAGAACAGGTGGATCCTCGTCTGGAAATGGCAGCGATACATTTGCGTGTTTTTGAAGCTGGTGGTCCGGCTTTGCTTTTCGAAAATGTTTTGGGTAGTCAATTCCGGGCGGCTTCCAATATTTTTGGCACACTTAAAAGAAGTAAATTCATTTTTAGAGATACCTTGCAATTGGTTCAACAATTGATAGAACTGAAAAATGATCCTGTCAAAGCGATTAAACATCCAATTGATAATTTTAGTACAGGTTTGGCTGCATTGAAAGCACTGCCATTAAAAAACCCTTTTCAAAAACCAGTACTTTTTCAGGAAATCAATATTGCTGATATTCCCCAAATACAGCATTGGCCAATGGACGGTGGTGCCTTTGTTACGCTCCCCCAGGTGTATACGGAAGATATCGACAAGCCGGGTATTATGAATGCCAATCTCGGTATGTACCGCATCCAGTTATCTGGTAATGAGTATGAATTGAATAAAGAAATAGGGTTGCATTACCAGTTGCACCGTGGTATTGGTGTACACCAAACCAAGGCCAATAAAAAAGGGTTACCGCTGAAAGTGAGTGTATTTGCGGGCGGTCCTCCATCCCACAGCGTTAGTGCAGTGATGCCGTTGCCCGAGGGAATTAGTGAAATGACTTTTGCAGGTGTTCTTGGTAATCGAAGGTTCAGATATGCTTATGCAGATGGACATTGTATTAGTACTGACGCTGATTTTGTGATCACAGGAGAAGTATTTCCTGGTGAAAACAAGCCTGAAGGACCTTTTGGTGATCACCTCGGTTATTATAGTTTAAAACATGATTTTCCGCTGTTGAAAGTTCACAAAGTTTACGCCCGGAAAAATGCGATCTGGCCTTTTACCGTTGTGGGGCGTCCCCCGCAGGAAGATACCAGTTTTGGCCAGTTGATTCATGAAATGACAGGTAGTGCGATACAGGCTGAAATACCCGGTTTAAAAGAAGTTCATGCAGTTGATGCTGCGGGTGTTCATCCGCTTTTACTGGCAATCGGTAGTGAGCGATATACACCCTATGCGCCTTCCCGGCAACCATCTGAGTTATTAACGATTGCGAATCATGTACTGGGTACCGGGCAGCTTAGTTTAGCTAAGTTCCTTTTTATAACTGCTGACGACAGCAATAAACTAACCACCGGTGATATCAGTGCCTATTTGCAATTCATTTTGCAACGAATCGACCTTAAAAGGGATATTCATTTTTATACCAATACCACAATTGACACACTCGATTATTCCGGCACCTCACTTAACAGTGGAAGTAAAGTGGTATTGGCAGCTTACGGAGCAATCATAAGGCAATTAGCTACAGAAATACCCTCATGTTTCGGCAATCTAAGGGGGTTTGAAAAGCCAGCATTTGTGATGCCCGGAGTGATTGCGCTGCAAACAAAGCCATTTTTAAATTATCCAAATTCAACAACAGAATTTGCTTCGCTGGATGACCAGTTAAAAGATAGTTTTTCTGAGCTGCATGGTATCGCATTTATTATCGTTTGTGATAATTCAGGTTTTGTAAGTGATACCATGCGTAATTTTCTTTGGGTTACATTTACCCGATGCAATCCCTCACATGATATGCATGGCATAGGAGTTGTGCAGGAAAACAAACATTGGGGTTGCAAAGGCCCATTGGTATTTGATGCAAGGATAAAGCCACACCATGCGCCACCAGTAGAAGTGGACGAAGCAACAGAAAGAAAGATTGACCGGATTTTTGAAAAAGGCGGAAGCTTATATGGTGTTTTATAAGCGTCTAATCACCAGCTTTCCGGTATATTCCTTAATCACTTCATTAAAAAAATTTTTGACCGAACTATATTTTGCTACCGGTATTTTAAATTCATTTAGTTCAAGCCTTGCAACCGAGCGAAGTATTCTTTTTGTTTCGTCATAGGTACAGGTGCTGCTAAAACTGCCATATTCAAACTGAAAACTTTTCGTTTCAGAAATTGATTCCACAGTATACCCATCCGGTAAATGGTAGCTGGTTGTATCGGTTTTTATAAAGGGATGCTCAAAATAGAAATCTTGCGTGCGCCCGTCTGGCGTTGGTAACTCACCGCTCCATATTTTGTAAATTCTTAGATTGAGAAAGAGTTTTTTGCCTGCGGTAAACTCTGGTATTTTACGAAGGCTCATGCTTATTTTTGTGTCAAACTGTGTATTTGCAGGATCGTAAACAATATCGAAATCATCTGGCTGGGGATACCCAATATTATTTACAAGGAATTTTTTTTGCTCGTCTTTTTTTTGGTTGTTGATAAAATTTGCAACGTCTTGCCGGTATGCGCCCGTTGTATGAAGCTGAACGGTTACGCTTCCTGAATTATCTTCCGACAATTCTACCATACTACTGGATGAGAAAACATTATCTAAAGCGTTGCTTTTGGGAGTTGGCACCAGTTTTCCTCCATCCGCTGTTATCAACAACGCATATTTGTTTTCAGTAAAATTCCCAAGCACGCCAAATTCCGCGGTATTGCTGGTGCATTCCAACCAGATGGTATCTTTTTGATTTGGAACACATAATATTACATGATTGAATCCATTGTATGGAAAGGCAGGATCTACCGGCGATTTATTGTAGTCTGAATTAATGAGTGCCTGGTAACTTTTTATTCCGATGGCATTTAAGCAAGCCTGTGCATAATTACTCAATGCTTTACAATCACCATATTTTTTCTTATCAACAAAATCAGCATCAAAAGGCTTAAAGCCGCCAATACCCAAACTAATCAGTACATACCTGCAGTTGGATTGCAGGTAGGTATAAATTATTCTTATTTTTTCCCGTTCGTTTACTGCATCCTTTACCAGCGATTGAAAGAATTGCTTTCTTGCTTCAGTAAGATTATTTGCTGTTTTAGAAAGGTCCCCATACCATTTCCCGAAATTTTCCCAGGTACTAATGTCTCCTTCATAATTATCAAGTTCAAATTTATTGGGCGAAATTAAAATGTGCGGATAGCGGTTTGCATAGCTAACAGCACCCGCTTCATATTTAAGCGCTGGAAGATTTTTGATTGACCACGAATAGTTTTTTATTTTTTCGTCATTGTTTGTTGTTGGAACAATGGAGGTATTGATTCCTTTAAACCTCAGATCAAGATTCGTTGGAACAGTGGCAGTATAAATCGAATTTTCAACAGATTGCTCCGGCATTTGAACCTGGTATCGAGGGTAGTTGAGTAAACCATTTAATTTTAATTCATAGTCTACCTGAATTGTCATTGGGTAGGCTGGAGCGGGAAATTCAATGTAGTATACCTTCCCATCTGGAACCAAACCCTCGCCTGAAGCCTGCATTATTAAATCAGACTTTTTATACTTTCTTGTTAAGACTCCACTCGCATCAAAAAGTTGAATTTGAACGCTTTCGAGTGAAACGAATTTATCCGTAAATTCATGAAACCCAAGTTCATCTTTTCCATTTTCATTTAATATGGTTACCACTTTATGCACGCTGTATATGGCTTTGTTGATCGCCTTTACTTCAAAATTAATTCGCTCCTCCCGTTTTACGGAAGAGGCATTTTTTTTTAAAAGCTCTGGTATCGATGCAGCATCGTAAGCCATGTTTTGCCCCCTGCAGCAGGTGGTTACAAAAACGAGTAAAATGATATTGATGAGTATTTTCATAGTGGTTCTTTTTTTCTTAAAACAACGTGTTCGTTTAGTTTGGATAACAACATTTTATAGAATGCTGCAAATTCCGGATACTGGGCTACACTGAACCAGGAATTTTTAAAATCAATTGATATGCGGACATTGATTGCATTGCCTTCTCTTGTGATAAATCTCTTGAAATTAATACTGGTATCGGGCATAATTAAAGAAACGTCCTGCGGAAGTTCCTCAAACATGTAATTAAGCGGAATACTATAATTGGCATATATTTTATACTCCTGCAGATAACCAAACTCAATGTCCGTGCGTCTTTCTGTGGCCATAAATAAATTTTCCTCCAAACCTGAAAACATATTGAGTGTAAAATACTGATGTTCTTCAAAACGGTTGAGTGGGATCGAAAAGGATAATTTCTGTTCAAGCGGCAAGGTGTCATTTTCCAGATTTTGAACCACTATGTCGCCTGATTTCAATCCATGCTGCTGCCTCTCAAAAAAGCGTTCCTTAAATGCTTTCTTGCTTTTTTGCCATTCTTCTAACCGCTCCTTGCGTGCATATCCGCTGGAGGAAACCAACACGTTGCCATGCATTATTCCTGAAGAATCAATGTCAGCGCTGATGGCTGCAATGTTTCTAAAACTGTTCAAACTATCAGACACTTCCAGCCATCTTTCTGTTCCTTCCATTACAACAAAGCCCCTTGTATTTAGTATTTTTTCAGGCTTTAAATGATAAGTCACGTTTTTATTTGCTGCATCAAGCAGGTACTCCTTGCCGTTGATGGATACCAATGCCATCACCGTATTAAACTGGCTGATAAACGGTAAAGTGGTGTTTACCAATCCATTATTCCTTGTGCTGAAAAGTACCGGTATTGCTTTAATTCCCGCCTTGGCCAGCAAAGAAAGCAACAGCAAATTTAAATCGCCGCTGCTTCCGAATTGATCATTAAAAGTTTTTCGGATTCCCCTGAAAGAATAGATAGACTCCTCTTCATTCCATTGGATTTTCTTTTGAACATAATCATACAAAAAAGCCATCTTATTTTCCAGTCCATCATGTGCCATTACATCTGCTAAGAGGTAGGCTGCTTCAGGTAGTTTTTGATTGAGCTGACTGCCAAAATGTGGATCTTTATGCAATTCAGTCACCACCTCATCCCATTCACTGTGTGCATTTATAGAAATGCCATTTCCATAATCCATTTCTATTAACCTAAATGACAAACGTTGCATATAATCCCTCGCCGATCCCATATAGGGTTCGTTTTGCACAGCAGGCAGGTTGCGCATGATAAAGATTTTTTGTGATATCTCAGGGCTTGCGGAAGTACCTTTTACCATCATTCGGTCTGTGTGCCTTTTTTCTTTCATCTCAAGCGAATCTGCCGTTAACGGATGTATGGTAAAATGAAAAATAGAAGGGATATTTATTTCGTAGCTACTAAATTTAGTAGGCATGTTACTTTGAAAATACCAATCTTTAATTTCAGTGACTGATTTCTTTTGAATTAAATAGGTATACTCAATTACGCTTCCAACTTTTACCTCAGGAAAAATGAGCGTCATCTCGCTGGTTTGCTTACTGATCCGACGGGTGTAAATGCTACTTTTCTCAACGATAGTTTTCCTTACTTTATTTCCTTCTAAGAGGTTAAAAGTGCAGGCGTCTATTTTTATAATGCGTTCTTCGTTATTAGCGCTAAAGAAGGGAATGGTCAAATTGCCGTTGCAAAGACCGGAAGTTTTTAATATTTTAATTCTTACCCTTCGCTCATGCATTGAAACATATGGCGATATGGAATCTATTCTTCGGGAAAAATATATTTTTCCTAAATCTATCAATTTAAAAGCATCTGCACCCAAGTCAAAAGAGCAATCTTTTAGCTCAAGGTCAGCAAGATCAATTTTGCCAAATGCCGGGAATTCTTTTTGCGCAAAACTCATGATTAATGAAAAACTAAAAAGTATTATCAAAAGGAAGGATTTCATAATATGATCATAATTTCGTTAAGCTGGCCTTACTTTTTTAGTATAAATATTCCATACAAATCGGTTGACGAAAATGGATTAATAGAAAGGGACGGATGAATTTTTCATTTGCAGGTACTATTTATTTTAAACAAGATAGATAAATTCACGTATTTAAATTTAATTTGAGAAGAATTTTGGGTTTAAAATTAAAACTATGAAACTATTAAAGGTATTGGGCGCTATTTTTTTCTTTTACTCCTGCAATGCACAGCCAAAGCAGGCAAAGCTTACGCTAAATGAGGATGATAATAGCCTGTTGTGGGAGGTAAGTGGTAAAGGGTTGAAAGGCAATTCCTATATTTTTGGAACTTTTCATTTGATGTGTAAGGATGATATCAACTTTAGCGAGCAGCTAAAAATAGCTGTCAATAATTCCGATCTTGTCTATCTTGAAATGGACATGGATGATCCATCTGTGATGTTGGGTGGGCTGCTAATGATGAATATGAAAGATGGTAAAAAACTACAGGATCTTTACACAGTTGCCGAGTATGAAAAAGTGTCAACCTATTTTAAAGATGTTCTTCACATGCCTATTGGATTATTGGAAAAGACCAAGCCGTTCTTTTTGGCAGCTATGTTGTATCCGAAAATGATGCCGTGTAAGAATATTTCAGGGGTAGAACAGGAGTTGATGAGTTTGGCAAAGCTACAGAAGAAAGAAATAAAAGGTTTAGAAACAATGGAGTTTCAATCTTCTGTTTTTGATAGTATTCCTTATGAAGAGCAAGCCAGGGATCTGTTGAAATCAATCGATAGCATCCAATCTTATCAGCAATATTTTGATACAATGATTACCGTTTATAAAACGCAGCGCCTCGGCGAAATTGAAAAGCAACTAAACGACACTACTTTTGGAATGGAGAATCACCAGGATCTGTTATTAAATGACCGTAATAAAAACTGGGTAACCCAATTAAAGAAAATCATGAAAACACAAAATGTGTTTGTCGCTGTGGGTACGGGTCATTTGGTTGGTAAAGAAGGATTAATCAATTTGCTTCGAAACGAAGGATATACTTTAAAACCCGTTTTAAACAAATAGTTCATTATCAAAATCAATTATGTTAAGTTTTGATCATCGGTAATGTAATCAAACCAAATAGCTGGTAAATTTGTATAAAAGAATAAATTTCTGAATGAATAAAATATTAAACGCCGTACTATTAATCACAATTCTTTCTGCTTGTGAAAAAGATATAAACTTCGATTTAAAAGATGGTGGATCATTATTGGTCGTTGATGCCAATATTGAAAATAACCTGCCACCATTTGTAATACTTTCCAAAAGCCTGAATTTCTACAGTACCCTTGATCCGGCATTGTTGTTTAAATCGTTTGTCAGGAATGCGACAGTAACAATGTCTAACGGTATGCTTACTCACAAGTTAAAAGAATACGCACAGCAAGTGACAGGAACTGATTCCCTATTTTATTATAGTATTGACCCCGAAAATCTGGCAACGGCCTTCACCGGACAATTAAATACCCGATACACGCTAAGCATAAATGTTGACGGAAAGGAATACACTGCCAGCACAACCATTCCTGGTTTGGCAAAACGGCTTGATTCAATCTGGTGGAAACCAGCACCGTTTTCGGATGATACTGCCAAAGTGATCTTGATGTTGAAGGCTACCGATCCACCGGGGCTTGGTAATTACATACGATACTTCACCAGTAAAAACAATAGCCCTTTTTTGCCGGGCGAAAATTCAGTTTTTGATGACCAGGTGATAGACAATACTACCTACCAGATAGAAGTTGAACCGGGAAATAATCGGAACAACAGAATTCCGTCTAACGATAATTTTTTTAAAAGGGGCGATACGGTAACACTAAAAATTGCTAATATAGACAAGCCATCCTATACCTTTTGGAGTACCTGGGAGTTTGCTTTTCAAAGCATTGGCAATCCGTTTGCGCAGCCCAATAAAGTGATTGGTAATATTAGCAATGGCGCTTTGGGTGCTTTTTATGGCTATGCATCCTCCTCTAAAACACTTGCAATTCCCAAATAATTCATAACAAATAGCGGAAAAACTGATAAATATTTGAAGGAATTGCTGCTGAATAGTCAGTTCGTTTTCCCGCAAAAGGCACCTCATGCTTAGCGTAGCATACATAAAACCTGTAATTTAGCACACACAAAAATATAATATGGAAAACAATTCTTTAGAAAAGGTTCATTGTTTAATAATCGGATCAGGGCCGGCGGGTTATACTGCCGCTATTTATGCAAGCAGGGCAGGGCTAAATCCTGTTTTATACCAGGGCATACAGCCGGGTGGTCAACTCACTATAACGACAGAGGTAGAGAATTATCCGGGATATCCGAATGGAATACAGGGGCCGGATATGATGATGGATTTTGAAAATCAGGCCAAAAGAATGGGTACAGATATTCGTTACGGCCTCGCTACTAACGTCGATTTTTCTGCACAACCTTTTAAGATTGAAATTGATGAGGAAAAATGGATAGCGGCCGATGCTGTAATTATTTCAACCGGAGCCTCTGCGAAATGGCTTGGTTTGGAAAGCGAGCAACGATTAAACGGATATGGTGTGAGTGCATGTGCGGTTTGTGATGGTTTTTTCTTTAAGGGTAAAGAAGTGGCCATCGTTGGAGCCGGCGATACGGCAGCAGAAGAAGCGCTTTATCTTTCAAACATTTGCTCGCAGGTACACATGATTGTTAGAAGGGATGCAATGAGGGCGAGCAAAATAATGCAGGATAGGGTAGTAAACACCCCCAACATAAAAATGTATTGGAATAGCGAAACCGATGATATTTTGGGTGATAGGAAAGTGGAAGCAGTACGCATAGTTAATAACCAGACCGGTGAGAAGCAGGATATTCCGGTAAGTGCCTTTTTTGTAGCCATTGGCCATCATCCAAACAGTGATATATTTAAAGGTTGGTTAGATATGGATGAGGCAGGATACCTGATAACGGTTCCAGGAACTTCTAAAACAAATATTGAAGGAGTTTTTGCTTCTGGTGACGTACAGGATAAAATTTACAGACAGGCCGTAACGGCAGCAGGAAGTGGTTGTATCGCTGCGCTTGATGCTGAAAGATACCTTGGTGCAAAAGGTATGCATTGAATAAATATTGATCATTTTTAGTTGCCAAAGCCGACCGTATTTTATAATTGTCAAGTGCTTTAAATTAAATGGTATTTTAAGCATTGGATAAATGGGTTGTCTTGCAATACGTATTATTGAATCATAATTTGATTATCCATTATAAACGAGCCCTTCATGTTAACGATTCATCTGCATAAATTGTTATTTCACTCTCATCACGGCGTGTTTGAGGAAGAGAAAATTTTGGGCAACGAATTTGAAGTAAATGCCGACATTGAAATGGATTGCAGCGAGCAGATCACAAAGCTAAGCCAAACTGTAAATTATGTGGCTGTTTATAGTTGCATCAAGCAGCGAATGCAACTGCCAACGCCGCTTCTGGAAACTGTAGCACAGGATTTGATTGAAGCAATTCATCAGATGGATGACAAAATTTGTT
>JBGSMI010000036.1:0-13309 GCA_041740215.1 Ferruginibacter sp. | reverse complement strand
TACACAATAATTATTGCAGCCCATCTAATTTTCCTAAAATTTACCGTTAACTTGCAGTCCAATTTAAATATATCAGAATTATGAGTTTTAATAATTTCAAAGTTCCTTATGCTGTGAATGCCAATTACAGTAAACGTGTGGCCTATTTTTCAATGGAGTTCGCAGTACATCAGCCTTTAAAAATTTATAGTGGTGGTCTTGGTTTTTTATCCGGGTCTCATATGCGCAGTGCTTATGAACTAAAGCAAAATTTAGTTGGCATTGGTATTTTATGGAAATATGGATACTACGACCAGGCCCGTAATGCAGATCAAACGCTGCAGGTGCAGTGGAATGAAAAAATATACAATTTTTTAGAAGATACCGGGATTAAATTCCAGATCAGCATTCACGACAATCCGATTTGGGTGAAAGCATGGTATTTGAATCCAACAACGTTCAATAGTGCGCCGATGTTTTTATTGAGCACAGATTTACCTGAGAATGATTACGTAACGCAGACCATTACACACCGTTTATATGATGGCAATGTTGCAACCAAAGTGGCCCAGTTTATTTTGTTGGGTGTTGGTGGTGCCAAGTTGATGGACGAAATTAATTTTAATCCGGAATTGTACCATCTGAATGAAGCGCATGGACTAAGTGCTGCCTTTTATCTATATAGAAAATTTGGAAATATTGAAGAGGTAAGAAAGCGCCTGGTATTTACTACACACACACCAGAAGAAGCCGGTAATGAAAAGCATGATATTTATTTATGTCAGAAAATGAGTTATTTCTGCGGGATGGAATTGGATGAAGTGAGAAGACTGACGGGTATCACTGATGATCAATTCAATCATTCATTGGCGGCACTTCGCTTTGCAAAACTAGCCAATGGCGTATCGCAGTTGCATGGCGAAGTGAGTCGTAAAATGTGGGGTAAGTATCTAAATATCTGCGAAATTAAAGCCATTACAAACGCTCAAAACTGGACTTACTGGGCAGATAAACAATTATATAAAGCCAAGGTAGATGGAAATGATGTTTGGTTTGATGACCGCAAGAGGTTTTTAAAGAAAAGAGCCATGGACCTGGTTGCAGATCAAACCGGCAAGTTGATGGATCCTGATGTATTGACGATTGTGTGGGCTCGTCGTTTTGCCGGCTATAAGAGAGCTGAATTACTCACAAGAGATCACAAACGTTTTGAAGCGTTATTAAGCAATACAAAATACCCGGTACAAATTATCTGGGCTGGTAAGCCTTATCCACTGGATTATCCGGCTATCAACGATTTTAATCACCTGGTGCATTTAAGCAAGCAGTATAAAAATGTAGCAGTATGTGTTGGCTACGAATTGTCTTTGAGCAAACGTTTAAAACAGGCATCCGATGTTTGGCTAAATAACCCAAGGGTACCGAGAGAAGCGAGTGGTACAAGTGGTATGACTGCCGCCATGAACGGCGCAGTTAACCTGAGTACCAACGACGGATGGATTTGCGAATTTATTAACAATGGCAACAATGGTTTTGTAGTACCTCCGATTGATTACGAAAACATTCATGTGCAAGAGCAGGATGAGTATGACTTAAACCAGTTGTATGAAATTCTGGAAAATCAAATTTTGCCTTTATATTACGATGATAAAGAAACCTGGAGAAATATTATGAAAAATGGTATGAACGATGTGCAGGTTCAATTTGAAAGCAACCGCATGGCGGATGAATACTACCAGATAATGTACAAATAAATAACCTAATTCATTTTTACAAAAAAGGCCTCCCGAAAGGAGGCTTTTTTATGTCTTTTTGAACCATCCTGATGATAAAATCGTTTATCTTTTTATGCGAAATTTACTGGTAGTAGGTATTTCAATGCTGGGTATGGTGGCAGCTTCCTGTATAAAGGATAAGCCAACAAACGGGCGTACTTATACCGCACCTCCTCCGGTAATACCTGTTATGCCCCCGGTGAATGATACTGCTTTACCACGATCATATTTAGCGTTGGGCGATTCATACACCATTGGTCAATCAATTTCTGTAGCAGACCGCTTTCCGGTGCAAACCGTGAAATTTCTGGCAGAGCAGGGCCTTAAATTTGAAGCCCCGGAAATCATCGCACAAACCGGCTGGACAACAGGGAATTTAATAAGCACACTCGATAATACAGCGCTGGCTGGAGGATCCTACGATATTGTGACTTTATTAATTGGAGTCAACAACCAATATCAGGGAAGGTCAAAGCAGGAGTATACAGATCAGTTCTTAGTATTACTACAAAGAGCAGTTGCGTATGCCGGTAAAAACAAGAAAAGGGTCATCGTATTATCATTACCTGATTACAGCGTTACTCCTTTCGCAAGCGGTAGCAATAAAGCATTTATAGCAGCAGAAATTGATTCTTTCAATGTTATTAATAGAACGATTGCAGCCAATGTAGGTGTTAATTATTTAGATATCACACCAGCTTCAAGGCTGGCTGCAAATGACAGAACGCTGGTAGCTACCGATGGATTGCATCCTTCTGGACTTCAATATAAACTGTGGGTAGAAGGACTGGTACCAATCATAAAGAAAGCACTCAAATAGCTTCGTCCTTTTTCAATTTTTATTTGCCATTCATCCTGAATTGATCTTTGCAGTTGTTCGATTTGTACAATCTTTACACCTGTAATAAAATAAAAATGAAACCCGATACCAAAGAGGTAATCTTCTTCCTAAACGACTTTATCCTTACGAATTTTAATACCCCTCCGCCAGCCTTGTAAATGTATTGCATTGAATGCACAAGGTTGATGGCGAAAGGCAATTGTTATGCCCGCTCTATAGATCCCGAAGATTGCAAGCCGTGTACGGTACTTTCTACCATCTTAACGGATTCCTATTTTCATCTGTAATGCAAATCAATCCGTTGATTCTCCTACTATCTGTTTATATTCATTTCTTAAACCTAATCTAAAACCTAAATTTAACATGGCAACTCAAGAGTTGATCAAATGGGGATTGATCATTGGCATCCCCCTATTCGTACTTATCTTTTACAAATTTATTCTTCGTGTATTCTTTGGTGTTGTAATAGTGCCGGAAGACAGAATCGGACTGGTTACAAAAAAGTTCGTACTCTTTGGTAACCAGCAATTGCCTGAAGGCCGCATCGTTGCAACCGAAGGCGAAGCGGGCTACCAGGCGCAAACATTGCCTCCGGGCTTGTATTTTGCAAAATGGATCTGGCAGTATGATATTACGTTTCAGCCGTTTACCATTATCCCCACTGGGCAGCTTGGATTAATACTGGCAAAGGATGGGGCTGAGCTGGAAACAGGTTCTATTCTGGGTCGTAAGGTAGATTGCGATAGCTTTCAGGATGCCGTGGCATTTTTAAAAAACAGTGGTCGTAAAGGAAGGCAAACAGCCATCATTGCGCCGGGTTCTTACCGCATCAATACTTTTTTATTTAGTGTTGAGATGACAGACATGACGAGCATACCGGATAATGCAGTTGGCGTAGTTACTACCCAGGAAGGGAAGCCGTTGGAGGAAGGGCAAATTGCGGGAAAGATCATTGAGGGGCATAATAAATTTCAGGACGTAGATATATTTATGAACAACGGCGGTTATAAAGGTTTGCAGGAGCAGGTGATACTAGCCGGTACCTACTTTTTAAATCCATGGTTTACAAAGGTAGAAATGGTTAACATGACAGAGATAGCCATCGGTCATGTTGGTGTAGTAATAAGTTATGTAGGCAACGATGGTGTTGATTTAAGCGGTATCGAATTTAAGCATGGTAATATTGTAGGAAAGGGAAGTAAGGGCGTATGGGCTGAGCCGCTGGGACCTGGCAAATATCCTATCAATCCATTTATCATGAAAGTGGAATTGGTACCAACTACCAACCTGGTATTAAACTGGGCCAATGCAAGAAGTGAAAGTCACCAGTTGGATAAACATCTATCTACGATTACGGTTCGTAGTAAAGATGGTTTCCCTTTTAACCTGGATGTGTCGCAGATCATTCATATCCCCACTACAGAAGCGCCTAAGGTAATTGCCCGGTTTGGTAATATGAATAATCTGGTGAGCCAGGTGTTGGAACCAACCATTGGCAACTACTTTCGTAACAGTGCACAGGATAGTGATGTGATTGCTTTTTTAGGTACCCGAAAGGAACGCCAGGAATCAGCAAGAATGCACATTGGCAGAGTGCTGGATCAGTACAATGTAAATGGCGTGGATACTTTGATAGGAGATATTGTGCCGCCCGAAAGTTTAATGAAAACACTGACCGATCGTAAGATTGCAGAAGAACAAAAAGTGACCTACGAAACAGAAATGAAGGCGCAGGAAACCAGGCAAACGCTGGAAAAAGAAACAGCCATTGCAGATATCCAGAAGGAAATTGTAAAGGCCGATCAAGGTGTATTGATAGCTGAACGTATTGCAGATGCCTCTGTAAAAAAAGCCACCGGTGAAGCCAACAGTGTTCGTTTACAATCTACGGCGGAGGCCGACCGTTTAAGGTTACTGGCAAATGGTGATGCAGAAAAGATACGGGTATTGGCAAAAGCAAATGCCGAACAGATTGAGTTACTGGCACGAGCCAACGCCGAACAGATTACCCTGACCGGTAATGCAGAAGCGGAGAAAATATTGGCGATCGGAAAATCCAATGCCGAATCCTATAAACTGTCTGTTGAGGCAATGGGCGGCAACAACTTTACGCAATTAAAAGTGATGGAAGCAATCGGTACACAAAACATTAAAATAATGCCCGATATTTTAATTGGAGGTGGCGGTGATGGTGCCAATGGCCCGATCAGTGGTTTGCTTGGGTTGAAACTATTGGAAGATATTGCAAAGAGAAAAGATTCGGAAATAAGCAATTAAAAAAACACGCTGTTTTAATCAATCATCCTTCTCCAGATATGGGGAAGGATTTTTTTGTCCTGCCATTTTTAATAAAGGTCGAAATAGCCAGGAATCTTTTTTCCAGCTTTTATGTAATTGTTTTTAAATCGGCATCAGTTACAAAACAACAATCATGAAAAAATTACTTTCTCTTTTAGCACTCCTCTACTGTTTCGATATTGCTTTGGCAAATGATGAAAAACAAACCACTTCAAAAGCCAACTTGACCAATGTAACTATTTTTAGACTGGGTGCAGAAATGAATCACCTGGCAAAGGGCGAATTGATAAAAGGCAATAATGAACTGGTGATTGAAAATATCAGTAACGTTCTTGACCCAGGCAGTATACAGGTAAATTGCAATGGAAATGTAACGGTAATGGGCGTTGAGTTTGGTACGGATCATTTGCAAAATGAAATTAAAACGCCGGCTATAAAAATGCTGGAAGATTCGGTTGAGACAGTAATTGCAAATTTGGGAAAGATTAAAACAAGTATGAGTGTCGTGAATGATTTGCTGGCTGTATTAAAAGCGAATAAAGAAATTAAAGGCAGCCAGACAGGATTGAGTGTAGCAGAGTTGATGAAGTTGATGGAGTATTATAAAACCAAGTCGTTTGAATTGCAGTCTGAATTAAATATGCTGCAGCAGAAGGAAAAGAAGATGAACGAAACGCTGGCAAAATTGAATAACCAGATAGCTGAGGAGCAAAAGAAAAACACCAAATCAACTGGTAAATTGATATTGCAATTGAATTGCGCCCTAGCTGGAAAGTATGATTTCAATATTTCCTATATCACACAAAATGCCTACTGGACACCTTTTTACGATCTAAGAACTGAAAGTATTACGGCGCCACTTAAATTAGTTTACCGGGCAAAAATTTTTCAAACAACCGGTATCGATTGGAAGCAGGTAAAACTTAGTTTGTCAACTTCAACACCAGGCCAAACGGGAAATGCGCCGCTTTTTAAAACCTGGTTCTTAAGTTATATCAATCCGGTGAACTATTATAACAAATCGCTTGGGATACAAAATACAATGCAACCATTTTCTAGTTCACAGCAATTAAATGAAGTGGTGGTGGTTGGATATGGTGCTTCAAAGGAATTAAGTGAGGAAGCGCCTGCAAGCTCTTTTACTTCGCAACTTTACATTATAAATGGCAATGAAATGCAGGAATCTGAGTTTAAAAAAATAAGGAGCAATGCTATAAAATCCATTGAAAAGCTAAAGGGAAGCCAAGCTACTACGATGTACGGATCAAGGGCGGCAGGAGGCGTAACACTGGTTACCTTAAAAGACGGCCTGGATGATTATATCACCGTATCAGATAAAGAATTGGACGTTACATTTGATATTGACCTGCCCTATGATGTACCTACTAACGGTAAAGCGCAAACTGCCATTTTGAAAGAACAGGAAATTGCTGCCAACTATAAATTTTATGCGGTACCAAAATTGGACAAAGACGTTTTCTTACTGGCTGAAATTGCGGATTGGGAAAAATTGAACCTGTTGCCGGGTGAAGCCAATATTATTTTTGAAGGCACTTATATCGGCAAATCGCTTATTGATCCTTCCTCTACCCAGGATACCTTGAACCTGACTTTGGGTAGAGACAAGCGTGTAGTAGTGAAAAAGGAAAAGCTGGCAGACTATAGCAGTGTTAAGTTTTTAGGTAGCAATAAAAAACAAACGTTTACGTACGAATTAACGGTGAAGAACAATAAGAAGGATGCCATCGATATCATAGTAAAAGACCAGTACCCGATTTCGCAGGATAAAGATGTGGTGGTAGAATTGCTGGAAGGTAGTGCAGTAGTAGACAACAATGAAACCGGTGTATTAACCTGGAAATTAAAACTGGCGCCGGGCGAAGTGAAAAAACTTAATGTCAGCTACAGTGTAAAATATCCAAAAGACAAAAAGTTAAATCTGAACTAATAGTTGGTGGTTTTTTGGTTAAGGCATCCTGATTCTTCAGGATGCAATTAAACTACATTTGCAAAAAGAATTATGGAGGAGTACGCAAAACAAGTAGAAATCAGGTGGAGTGATCTTGATCCAAATTATCATTTACGGCATTCTGTTTATTATGATTTTGGGGCTTTTTGCCGCATTGCTTTTTTAAATGAAAATGGAGTTACCCCACAGGAAATGTTGATTCATCATATAGGCCATGTTTTGTTTAGGGAAGAGTGTGTGTTTAAAAGAGAAGTGAAATTCGGCGATGAATTAAAAGTGAATCTGAAACTGGATAAATCAACCCACGATATGCGCAGGTGGACGCTGGTGCATGAACTTTGGAAACAGCCCGATGTACTTGCTGCAATTATAACAGTTGAAGGAGCATGGCTGGATACCGATTTAAGGAAACTGGCAATGCCCCCTGCAATGGTCAAAAAGGCATTTGAAATGATTCCAAAGACTGACGGATTTGCTTTTATCGAAAAAAAATAGTTGGTTATTGATTAATACAAATGGAACAATAAAATGAAAATCGCTTTGGTAAATATTACAGGATTGCTGATTTTATTTTTCGCTATTCCCGCCTGTAATAACAGTGGTACTGATAACAACAATTCAACAATCGGAGTACAAACAATAGACAGTGTAGCAATTGATTCCAACAGGCTTACAACATCGATTCAGCAGCAAGAGGAGGAAGATTATACCAAAAGGAATATTAACCTGAGTGTTCCCGAATGGCGGGCTTTTCAGCAAACCTATCATATGGTAAATCCCAGTGAAAAGATGAATGAAAAAATAACGGGCGATTTTAACAGTGATGGAAAGTCAGAAATTATTTTCATGGTTCCGCCAGTTGAAGATACTGTTACAAAAGATGCTTTTCAGGAATGTATCGGAGGCTGCAATAGTTACCTTGTATCTTCAGAATCCACGATGATGATTTTAAAAGTGCATAGTAATTTAGGCGGCGAAATAAAAAATATCGGCGACCTCGATGGCGATGGTGGGGATGACATTATGGTTTATCCATCCTGGTGGCAAAGTAACTGGAATAGTTACCGGATTTATTCATATAATCATCAAACCAATCAATGGAGTTACCTGATTGAACCTGTGTCTATTTTTGCCAATGAACTTGAAAAGAAAATTTCATTCGTAAAAAAATCGCAACAGCATGGGTTTATAAGTGCTTATAATTCTATTGCTGATATTGATGGCAATGTTAACAGCGGATACAAGGATTTTAAAATTATTAAATAAAAGTGTTACTGATCCGTTTTTTACTTTACTACAAAGGGCCAATGTCTTGTTCTTTTCTTAGGTATTAATTGCTTTTATTGGCGACTACCCACCTATTTTGATCGGTTGAAAAATACCATTGATTTTTCAACCGGAAATCAATTCTTCTTCCAAAATCCGTTTGTCATTTTGTTGCGAAAACGTTGCGCTTTAATAAAATATATTTGCACTCTATTTTATGCTTAATTCCACCATCAATTTATATAAAAATTCTTATGGCGGATTGTCACGCAGTACCTGGCTGTTGTCGCTGGTTATGCTCATCAATCGCAGTGGTACAATGGTGGTGCCCTTCATGACGATTTACTTAACGCAGAAATTGGGTGTTGGCATTGGTAAGGCTGGTTTTGTAATGAGTTTGTTTGGTGTCGGTGCAATTATAGGCGCACTGATCGGTGGAAAGATAACCGATCGGGTCGGGTTTTATTATGTGCAACTGTTTACTTTACTGGGCGGCGGTATCATGTTTTTTGTGCTGGGCCAAATGAAAAGTTACACAGCCATTTGTATTGCTACTTTTTTTCTAAGTATGATCAATGAGGCTTTTCGGCCTGCAAATGCTGTTGCAATAGCGCATTATAGTAAAGACACAAACAGGGTGCGTTCTTACTCGCTCAACCGGCTGGCCATTAATCTAGGCTGGGCTGTGGGAAGCGCAACCGGCGGGATCATAGCATCCTTCAACTACGAGTTGCTATTTTGGGTAGATGGCTTTACCAATATTAGTGCGGCCATTTTGCTGTATTTTATTTTATCTCCAACAAAAAAAGTAGTAGTAGCAGTAAAGACAAATAGCCCTGTTGTGGTGAAAACCAATTCAGCGTATAAAGATCATAACTATCTTTTTTTTATCGTCATACAGATATTTTTTGCAATTTGCTTTTTTCAGTTATTTACAACACTGCCGGTATTTTATAAAACAGCATTGCATTTGTCTGAATCTTTCATCGGCATCAACATGGCCATCAACGGAATATTGATTGCATTATTTGAAATGATTATTGTGTTTAAACTAGAAGGGCGGCGACCGGTGATTCATTATATGGCTGCCGGGGTGTTTTTAATTGGCATATCATACCTCGTACTTACTTTACCCATCGCCAGTGCGATGTTACTGGCGTTTTGCTCGATGCTGTTTATTACAATGGGCGAAATTTTTGCCATGCCTTTTATGAATGCTTATTGGATTGCCCGGACCAACGCAGAAAACAGGGGACAGTATGCAGCCCTTTACACCGTCGCATGGTCCATTGCCCAGGCCATCGGACCTTTCTTTGGGTCGCAATTGGCAGAGCATTTTGGCTACTACGTTCTATGGTGGGTGATTGGTGGCATTTGTATTTTGCTAACTGGTGCATATTGGTTGTTGCAAAGAAGAAGTTGAAGCAATTCAATGTTTCGTCTGTAACTTATAAAAAAAGGCGCCATTCAAATTGAACAACACCTAATAATTATTGCTTAAAAATTTACAACGATTTTACGGTAGTAGTAGTCGTTACTTTTGTGGTTACAGGAATACTTTGTCCCATTACCTCTGCGCTTCCTGTTCCGTCCAGAATCATTGTTCTTTGTTTTAAAATTCCGGTATTCATATCAACCACTCCTTCACCTGACAACTTACCATCCATGGTGACATTTATCTCCATGCCTTGTTGTTCTACCGTCTTTTTAGTGATTTGTTTTCCGTTTAGAACGATGGTAGCTAAATTGCCGTTTGCTTCTTTAAAAGTGTAATTTCGGTATGTTTTCATTTCGTCCGTTATTGTAGAGTCAGACCAACTGTCGCCAACTTTTTTGCCAGCGGGTACAATATCAAAAGCGGCATTGGCACCATTGCTATCATCTGCACCAGCACCCGTTACGTTGTTAACCATTTCCATCAACTGACCGCCTGATGGAGCATTAGCGTCTTTTTTAACACCAGATACCACCTTGGCGTTATTATTCAGTTCCACGTCCATACTTACATTCAACTGACCTTTAATTGCCTTTCCGGTTTCGCTTTCCAGATCGGTCTTGTTGTCAGAATCAAATTTCATTTCCTGTCCCATTGCACTTCCATTGGTTGTGAGTTTGGTTAGGGTGGATGACAAGATGAAGTTATCGGACTTCTTATCCTTTACCTCAACCTCATGAATCATGTTGGCATCAATGGTAATTTCCATAGATTGCCCCATCATCTCCTGGTTAATTACAGATTTGATATTGTTATTAATCTGAATTTTCTGTCCCTTCATCAAAGAAAGCTTTCCTGTGGCTGTTTGCGCAATGCTTTGTAGCGTTAAGAAACCTGACGCTACAAGTAATAAAGTGTACGATTTTGTAAAGTTCATTTTTGTGTTTTTATAAGTTTTAACAAATTTAGACCCAATAGGTTGAATACTGTTTTTTCGTTGGGTTACTTTAACAAATATAATAAGTAGCGCCTGTCAAGGTAAGGCTTAGAATGTTATTATCGTTGGAGACAAAAAGCTATGCATTCGGTATAAAAAAAGGGCTGCTAAAAAATTAGCAGCCCAATACCTTTATTAACAAAGATCAATATATTAGATCAGTTTAACGTTAACGGCATTCATACCTTTTTTACCTTCTTGCAGGTCAAATTCTACACGATCGCCTTCTTTGATGTCATTAATTAATCCGCTAACATGTACGAAAGTCTCTTTGTTAGAATCATCATGCTTGATAAATCCGAATCCTTTTTCAGAATTGAAAAACTTAACGGTGCCTAGTGTTTTGTCCATTTTAAAATTGTATTGTATTAAATATAAGCAGCAAATATAGCGATTTCTTTTAGATTAGGAACAATCGAAAAATAAAAGGTTGAGCCTCTTGAGTGCGTTACACATTTAGACTTTACCGTAAGGAACATACCCCGTCCTGTATCTTCCCTGCTACTAATCTCTTTTACGTTAGATGGTGTCTTCCCTGTTAGGGTGCATTTAAAATTGTCGGAAGGGTTGTGCCAACCTTGTGCAGGTTCTTTTCTGCTAAAAACACTTTAAAAAAGGTTCGCAACCCTCTATTGAGCTGCGACAATTTTAAATACGCCCCCTGTTACAAATTTTAAAAACATATCATTTACCAATGTTCTCATTTCATCCCCTTACCTTAAAATAATCAACCAATTCCTCATAAGCAGTTTCGCCCCCCGCAATGTCTTTTATTATTTTACCTTTTTCCATTAATAATATCCGGCTGCTCACTTCAGATACCTGGTTAATGTCGTGGCTCGATACAATGATGCACATGCTGTTGTGGGCAGCCATCGCCTTGATCATATCTACCAGTCTCAATTGGGTTGTAGGATCCAGATTGGCAAAGGGTTCATCCAATATCAGCAGTTCAGGTTTGCTGAGCAATGCTGCAACAATGCCAATTTTAAATTGATTGCCTTTCGAAAAATCCCGGATGTATTTGCCTTTGTTTAAAATGGCATCATCAAAAAATGTCAGATAAGTTTGTAAAAATGAATCCACGTCTGGCTTGGAGAGCTGGTTCAATTTTCCAACAAAATAAAAATATTCTTCGGGTGTAAGATAATCTATCAGAAAGCCCTCATCAATGTAGGCAGCGGTATAGCTTTTCCAATCTTCTGTTTGTGTAACGATATTGCCCTTCGATAAAATTTCGCCTTCGTTGCTCCTGATTAAATCCAGCAAAAGCCGGAAGAAAGTAGTTTTTCCAGCACCGTTATTTCCAACCAAACCGATTACTTCGCCTGCATGTATTTCAAGCGCTTCAATATTGACGGCATCAATTCCTTTGTACGTTTTTTTTAAATTTTTTATCGAGATCATATTGTTAATTTGAAAATTTGAAAATGGCTCAATTTGAAAATATTGGTATTGCGCCATTTTCAAATTGAGTAATTGGCCAATTGATTTCCTATTTTTCTCTAAACCCTTCCAGTATTTTATGTTTGCGAATATTAAATTGACCGGCCAGCCAGTTGATGATCATTTCGTGAAAGGCCAAACCAATAATGCCGAGCGTGCTGATACTAATGATAGCGGTCCAGAAACCGATAAATTTATTCATAAGGTAAAAAACAAGTGCAGGCCCAAATGCAAATAATAATGATTGAAGCCACTGGACAGAGCCCATACCCTGGAAATTCATGGTGGCGCCTTTGGTTAAATTTAGATACCGGTAATTGAAAGTGGCTGCATATATGGTGGCAAATGAATTGACGCCAATGCCATACAAAAAAGCCGCCAGTTGAATGGGCAAAATACGCCAGCTCATCAGGCCATAAAAACTGGCCAATAGAAATTGCATGGAACATACCACCACAAACAACGTAAACTTAGCTTTGATGTATTGTTTCATGTTGATATTGTAACTCATCATGCCATCAAAATGACTGCTTTGCCAGGCAAATAAAAACTGTCCATAATTATTTATAAAAATACCGGTGATCAGTAATGCAAAAAGAAATAAGGCTGAATAGTTGCCCGTTTCAATATAACGGGGATAAAAAAGAAAACCGTACAGTAAAATCACACCGGATAAAATCATCAGCGAACGGGGCCTTTTATTTCTCAAAATTAGTTTTAGTTCCAAGGCAATCATTTCGCCGATATCGCCGTACTTATCCAGGAAAGAATAGTTCTTACTTATTGTCAGTTTTTTTTCATTCACCAGTTCTTCAATGTACAGGTGACTTTTTAAATATCGATTGTTTAGTAGGAATGTGTACACTGCCAAAGCCAGTGGTAACAGGCAAAGGGTCGGCTGATGTAATAATTCAATAAATGCGTAAGAAGATGTTTTTTCAAACGACAACACTTTTAAATAATCAAGCCCTTTTAATGCAGCGATAAAAACTACCACCCCTAAAAAAAACCACGAGTTATTAACTGTCTTGCGCTTGATGTACATGTTTAAAAAATGGTTGTTGATTACCAGCGAAAACATGGCTATCAAAAAGCAAATGCCTGCAATTGTTCCATAGGCAGGGATGATCTCTACCACGGTGAAAGGGATAAAAACGAACAACGGCAAAAAATTAATGACGTGTATCAGCGAACGTACATTTAAAAATTGCAACATTTTTTTGCGACGGATATTTTGCGTTAGATAGGGCTGGATGCTGAGTGAAGGTAGTTCCTGCAACTGAAAACGGGCCAGTAAACCTAC
>JBGSMI010000032.1:0-26324 GCA_041740215.1 Ferruginibacter sp. | reverse complement strand
GAGGTAAAACCCTTATATGTTTGTATTTTTTAAGTTTTTATATTTTTTTTAATAAAGAGAGTTTGAATGTTATCAACTTTGAAGGTAAGGAGGAGCTAGCCCTGAAGGGGCGAAATATTATAGCATAGGGCATCGCCCTATGAATAGTTTACATAGACCATCAAGCCCTGAAAGGGCGCAACAGATCGGCACAGGGCAACGCCCTGTGTAAAGATAAAAGATGTATTAACAAGCCCTTATATGTTTGTATTTTTTAATTTTTTATATTTTTTTTTAATAAAGAGAGTTTGAAAGTTATCAACTTTGAAGGTAAGGAGGAGCTAGCCCTTAAGGGGCGAAATATTCAAGCATAGGGCAACGCCCAATTAATCGTTTGCATTCATTTTTGCCCCCAGCCCTTAAAGGGGAGGTCTGGAAACCGCTCACGAAAAAGGTTGAGTATTTTTGTTGGATAGAGAATAGCGGTATTCTATTTTAGGTATTTTGGAATAGCTGTATTCAAGCCCTAAAGGGGCGAAATATAATAGCATAGGGCAACGCCCTATGAATAAATTAATGTAGACCGTCAAGCCCTGAAAAGGGCGAAATATTCAAACCCGGTGCAATCCATTTTTGCCCCCGGCCCCTAAAGGGGAGGTCTGGAAACCGCTCAAGAAAAAGGTTGAGTATTTTTGGTGGATTGAGAATAGAGGTATTCTATTTTAGTACCCAGCCCCTTAAATCTTCTTATGTTTTGGCAAGATATTTTTCACCACACGCTGTAACATAACATGAATAAGGCTTTGGGAAGAAAAAATTAAAAACTCAATATTTGCATATTGCCTTTTGCCAATTGCCTGTTGCCTATTTGGTTCTGGCTTGTACAGGTTATGTGGTTGGTTCGTTGCGATTTATTAAAACCTTGGTATGAGGTGATTAAAGGCCGCTTTATAATACCGTATTTTAAAGATTAAGTTTTTCAATGGTTCAATGCAGTTTGCCCCGGCAATATAATTCTCTGTAAATTATTGTAATTGTGTGCGCATGTTATGCTGCTGCTACAGTAGATTGTGGCAGAACGAATGCCCACAACTTTGTATACACTATACGTTCAAGTGGCTATTATAAACCTAACAAAAACATACACCAACGGATATGGCGTGCCTGCGTTGACCACCATACTACTCTTGCAACATTTTGTGAAAGATCAAGAAATATTGGTTTCAGTTAATTGCAGCCGTTTATAAGAAAACTCAAATACATGCTGGGAGTTTTCAAGCAACTGATAAAATAGCATACTGCTTTTCGTAATATCTATAGCTAAATAAAGTTAAAAGGTAATAATGTGAATTACACATCACGACTTTAAAAATCTTTAAGATTACATTATCAAAATTTAGAACAGGGAAGCTATTGTTCACTTTAACAATTTGTTACAGCAGATGAAATAATTCCAGGCATTATAAGTTATAATTTCGACCTGCTTTGATCGAAAAAAATCTATATCTAAATTGTATATGATTTACAATAGCTTTTAAAGTGATTTTATTCAACCGTGTATCAACCAAAGGGCGTATTTAAAATTGTCGCAGCTCAATAGAATTATGCCAACCTTTTTAAAAGTGTTTTTAGCAGAAAAGAACCTGCACAAGGTTGGCAACCCTTCTGACAATTTTAAATGCACCCTCAATCAAACATCCATGTTATTGACTGTTAAAATATTTGTAGCTTTAAATGTATTTTGTTGCATAGCCTCTGCCAAAATTCCCGATTGCCCATTAGAAAAATATGCTGACCAATGGAACAGTACGTATTTTTTATCTGCCGGTTCAGCAGCCAATGCTGCCTTTTTAAACAAGGGAGAAAAACTGGAAATTTTTAATTTAAATCCCGCCAAGAGTAGGACGAACTTTTTTGCCGCCAGAGTGATACGACCGTTCACAAGCAACAGATACACACCTGAATTAGCTTCGGTGATCAATTGGATGAATGATATCTTTACTTTAAAAATTATTTATCGCCTTCATGAAATAGGCAAACAGGTTCAACGAGACACTGCCTATAACTCAACAATTAGCCAGACCGAAATAACTCTGCAGTTCCTTGATTTCATCATGCTTTCCTTCCAAAATAATGATCCGGTGCAATTGGTCATCAGCACGCTTACAAACGCCAAAGAAAATTTAAAGAGAGCAAGAAAACTTTGTCCTGGGAATTATAAAGGCATTGCAATGCAGCCACCATCAAATGTATACAGATCTGCAATCAAGTTTAATAATGATTTGGAAGTAAAAAACGCAATTAAGGCAAACACCGATAAGAAGTTTACTAAACAGTGGAAAGGCGAACTTAACTTATGGGGCAATCACTTAGGCGATGAATATAATTTAATAAAAGCCGGACAAGAAATTTACAAGGACAACGATACCAGAACCATTGAAAAATTAGTGATACCATGGTTACTTTATTATACCAACACTTATAGAAAAGAAAACGGACTTGACACTTTAAAATATGAGGCATGCCTTTTAAAAGCAGCCACTTACCAAACGGATTATTTATTCAATGAATCAAAAAAAAGTCTTCAGTTCAAACTGGTACATACACAAAACCCCGAATCAGAATGGTTTAAAGGAAAGAGCCCTTCAGACAGGGCACTTACAGCAGGCTGCAAAAAGTATTGTGGTGAAAATGCGTTGTACAATACCCTACCCGCTATCAGTCCGGATGAATTCAAAAACAAGCAAAACCTAAACCTGAAGGCAAAAACAATTGCCCGAAATATGGTTTATGTTCAATGGCACAATTCAAAGGGCCATCGGGAAAATATGCTAACAACTGGTTATACCTGTATGGGCGTATCTGTTGCATTTGGCAAATATTCAATAAGTGATACCGACATTGATAATAGCGGTGAAGGGGCTATGCTAAAAAATATCAACTGGATTGCATTTGGCGTGCAGGTGATGGCTTATTAATGCTATTAAAAACGTCTTTTCAATTTACCCAACAAATACAATACCTGTAAAAGATGGTGAATGAAAACAGAAGTAACTTATGCTTTCTTTGGAAACAGGCCGTATACAAGTTATCATTTCTGTACGCTTTATTATACCGATGCTAACCGATCTATTCTGATATAGAAATTTTCCTACATTCAAATAGTGGTTCTATTACGTTTAACGGGTAAAGCAGAAATAACTTTGAATCCATATATACTCTATATTGATGCCGAAACACAAACAACCAGATAAAAACCAAATCTAAAATCCAATATCATGCACCTACAAAAAGAGAAAGACTGGATAACCGAAAAAGAAGCCGCTTATTTGCTGGAACTACCTGAAACATTCTTCAGAAACCTTGTCATGGAAGGTGCGCTAAAAGGAGTGGTGCAATATTTTGGCACCCAAGACAATAGCTATAAATATTGCAAAGCAGATATAGAAAACTATATTTTTGAAGATTCTTTTTTTGCTTGCCTGTAAACGTCTGTTCTCAACACTTTTTAAAGAAGCCAGCCAGCATGCTACAATTCTGTTTCACATAAAATGGAACGCAGGATTGCTGCTGCATAAATTAACATACAACTTATCATTTGTTCATTTTCTATTTTGAATTCTGATTATATTGTTTTTAGTAACTGTTCCAGGTTTGCTTCATCAGGTATTTTATTATCGTCGCAGGTAATTTATTAGCCCAATACCAGATACGAGTGTCCAGCAGCCTTCGAGGATTATAAAGGGTAGATATTTTAATAATGCAGATGCGAGGCAAGCAATGCCTGCACCAACAGTATTCAAAAGCAGGTAAGTTAAACCATCCGTTTTGATAATTTTCTTAAGGTTGAGAAAGTAGGCCACCAACAAAATAGTTACACCTATAAATCCTGTCCAGTCCGTTATAGTCATTTGGTATAATTATGCTGTTAAAAATTCTTTGTGTTTATTGGTAATCTCGATAGAACACGAACATTAAGGGTCAAAGATAGTTTGTCAAAACGAAAAGGTATTCACCACAAAATCTTTAGTCAACTCAATTTACTAACGTATCTAACCAACAACCTATTCTTTCGATAGCATACCATCCAACGCATCAATCAATTTCCGTGGCGGTTTATAAGTAAATATGCCTTGCTCTTTATCTTTCCGAACACCTCTTACAAATAAATAAATGACGCCGCCAAAATGCGTATCATAGTCAAAACCAGGCACCCGCAATTGGCAGTATTTTTTTACCGCCAATGTGTATACCAGGTATTGCAAGTGATAATTGGATTCGGTCATGGCAGCCAGCGTATTCGCTTTCGAATAATCTGCCGGCCGATCACCCAAAAAATTTGACTTCCAATCAAGGATAAAATATTTTCCTGCATGCTCAAAGAATAAATCTATTTTACCGTTCATGATACCTTCCAGTTCTTTGGCATACCTGATTTGAATGGGCATTTCAGGTGTTGACAAAAGGCTAACTTCATCTGGATTAAAAACCGCTACATTAAAATCAAACTCCAGTTCATTTAATTTTTTATCCCACTTTAAATCCTTTAATTTAAATGACATACCTGCTACGGGAATGGTGGCTTCGGTCACATGATCGAGCAAGGTTGTTAACTGGAACACATATTCAGTAGGCGGATTGGAGATGAATCTTTTCAAAGCAGACTCAATCACCTGTTGCCAGCGTTGTGAATCTGCAAAATCAATACGTTCAAAAATATGGTGCAACAGATTGCCGGTATTGGCTCCACGCTTTAACTGATTAAAAATAAATTCATCGTAAGTATCAAGCGTTTTTGCAGTATTGCTTTTAAATGTAGACTGGTGGGCTACATCCAAAAAAGTGTAACTCAACTTCCGCCAGTTTATTTCTGTTAATTGAAAATAATTAGCCACCAGATAAGCCGGTTTAATTTGTGCCACACTTTTTTTATACCGATAGTCTGGAGCCAGTTCCGGCGAGGTTTCAAAAGCTATCAATGCCGGCTTATTACCCTCCAATGCGTAGGTAAACGCAGCAAGCGAGGAAACGCTAAACTTGCTGAAGGTATTTTTATTGATATAACATTTGTACACTGCCCTTGTAATAGCCACATAAATCAGCCGACGATTTTCCTGCTCAAGTTGCAGTTTGGTAGTCGCTACCTGTTCGGCGTTCAGCAATGATTTATCAGCAAATAGATAATCGCCTGTGGCTGCATCCCGGAAGGTTACAAATCCATTTCCAGGTTCAGAGAGCAAATCGAGAAAAGGCGCGAAAACAATGTTATACTCCAATCCCTTGCTTTTGTGTATCGTCACAATTTTCACCGCTTCCTCATCACTTTCAACCCGTTGTTCAAATTCATCGCCTTCCACTTCCATGCCTTCAATGCCTCGTTTAAGCCAGTTGGTTAGTTCCAGCGGTGAAAACTGCTTTTGAGTTTGCACCTTGTGTAACACTTCCATCAACTGAAGTGTATTGGTGATGATGCGTTCGCCATTTTCTACCGTTTCTTTTAGCAATTCCTGCTTCACCTTGTAGTCTGCAATAAACCGGGAGAGCATTACATATACTCCTTCAGTTTCCCACAGATGCTGGTAGTTTTTAAACCGGCTCAATGCCAATTCATCGTCCATCGCAAGAATGGTTGCCACAGTAAAACCGGTAAACGATGAGAGTAATGCCCGATTGATATTCGACGCATTGATATCGATCACCGCAGCCAGTAAATACTGCATATTCACCGCTTCATTTGACTGAAATAGTTTGGTATCATCAATGGTAACAGCCGGTATTCCTAAGCGGGAGAGCAGTTGTTTTAAATCAGCGGCCTGGTCATGAATTCTTACAAGGATGCCGATGTCTGAAGGACGTATTTTCCGGTACGCTCCTTTCTCTTCGATAGTGTAGTGTTCACTGTCGAGTAATTGTACAATCTGCGCTACAACAGTTTGTAGTATAGATCCATTGTTTGGATTTTTATACAGCGTGATTGGAACATCCGGCACTTTATCTTTAAACAGTTCCCCTTTAGATGTAGCAGGGGGTGGCTCCACTTTGGTATAATCAACTTCACCGGCTTCGGCAGAAAAACAAAACGTATCAAACCCTTCTTCCGGTACAAAAAACTGGTTCATCGCATCAATGAAATTACTCGACGAACGATAGTTGGTGTTCATTCCAAAAAGATTGGCAACCGCCTCACCGGCTTTGAAATAGGTGAATATGTCCGCCTTGCGCCAGGCATAAATGGATTGCTTTGGATCACCGATGTAAAACAACACCGCATCGTTGGAAAACAAGCGATCAAATATTTCATACTGCAATTTATCGGTATCCTGAAACTCATCTATAAATGCAGCCTTGTATTTTATTTTGAGCGAATTGATTAAAAACTCATTATTGTCAATCACAACCGCCCGATGCAATTTGACGATCATGTCATCAAAACTCAACTGGTTATTTTGCTCCTTGTACCGATCCGTTTCAGCAACAATTATTTGAATGGCCAGCTTATAAATCTGGTGAATGATCGCCGTCAAAACCACTGCCTTCTCTGTTTCAATGGGTGGTATCTTTTCGTAATCCAGCAGGATTTCCGGATATACCTTTTTCACATTCACCTTGTCCATATTTGCAATAATCGCAGCTAATAAAGCTGTAGGATCATCCAATAAATGCTGCATGTTTTTACTGGTATAACTATTTTTTTCGGTAGCCTGCCTGATGGAAATGCTGTTTGCAGAAATATAATTTAAAATCGCTTGCGTTAACGCTGCAATCCTGCTTTCCATTTCGCTGATTACGGCGTACCTGTCAGCCTGATAATCTGCAGATAAAAAATTATCCGGTAGGGGTTCATTTGGCGTAAATGCTTTACCGCCAAGGGCGTTGTCCATCAACCTTACCAGGTTATTGCGGCTGATACCTGCACCGATCAATTCCCGTAATAGTGACACATCCAACGTGGTGATATATTTTCGCCAGAATGCATTTACCCGGTCGTTAATGATTGATTTGGTATCCGTCAATATTTCCGCACCAAATACCTGGCTGGTTTCAAAAGCAAATTCTGTAAGTACACGCTGGCAAAAACTATGAATGGTTAAAATGGCCGTTTCATCTAAAAACAGCACCGCTTCCTTTAACAAGCGTTGTGTTTCTTTTAGTCCAACCGCCTCATTTTGGATAGATGATTGCACAATGCCGCTGATGGTTTCATCGTTGATAGAAAGTCCTTCACTTGCTTTTAATGCATTGCGCATAAACTGACGGATACGGGTTTCCAATTCAGCCACGGCTGCCTTGGTAAAAGTTACCATCAGTATTTGCTGGATGGGAATCTTTTTTTCCAATACCAGTCTCAACGTTAGGATAGCAATCGAATATGTTTTACCAGTTCCTGCGCTGGCTTCAATTAAATTACTGGATTCTAACAAAACGGTTGAAGGATTGAAAAGCTGTTTCTCTTTTTTATTGGGCATAAATTATCCTTTAGCAGTGTTGGGTGTAGGAATCAATTCGGGAAACAACGCCGCAATGGGTTTAAACAGGTTAAGTGTATTTTCCTGAAAACGGCTAACCGAATCGGGACTTATAAATAGGCCGTTGTCAAATTCTTTTTGTAAAAATTCATTAGGGTACCGTCCGAGGTATTTGCCAATAGCATCAGTGAATTTATCAAATTCCAAGGATGCCATCTTAAGGGGATTTTCACTTAACTCAGGGTATAATAGAAATATACTGGCGTGACCACTTTTAAAAAAAGACAGCCATTGGTGCAGTAACTGCATGGCTTCTTTTTGATTCATTGTATTTACGGGAATTGTGTACCTGTTATTCTCCGATGCAGCAATATAATTCAACTCCAGGTGCAGATCTTGTGCTGTTACCAGTACATACTTAATATAAGTTTCCAGCAAGTATTTATAATGATTTTTTGAGAATGAAATTACCAGCATTTTCTCTTTGTAAACATTAGTTAGCTTACCAGCAATAACCGAATCCTCCACCCGGATAGTGATCAAAACTTCCTTTGCCTGTTCATCTCCAACACAATCATTTATCAACTGCTTTACAGGGCTCACCGCTTCCATCGTGCTTGCTATCAGTATATCCGACATATGCTTTAATGGAGCGTTACCTGTTTTTAAAGCCTTGATGCGATAGACTTCTGCCGCCTGTTCATCCAGTTGGAGAAGATCGTTTTTTAATTGCCATAGCTGCAATCTATCCAGCTCAAACAATTCGGTATCGGGCAATAGCACATCATCTTCTTTGTAGTAAATTCCCGGCACTTTATTGTAGTACCATTTAAATGGATTCTTAAAAAAAGATAACAATGCACTCACCGGTATTTCTGACCAGTCAAATATTTTGTTCTCTTTGATCGTTGCGGTATTTTTTTTGCCGGACTGTTCACCGTTGCTTTCACCACCGAGATAGGAATAAAAGCCTGCGATATTTTGAAAATATTTTTGGCTAAAGTTATGCAATGGATGCGTGGTAATCAATCTTTCTCTCACTTTAATGCCTGGCTCAATTATCCCGGATTCTACATAATCAACCAGTTCATCAACCAACGCTGAAGGCGGATGAATGCTATTGTCCCTGGCACTTCTACCGATATAGCTAATGTATAAATATTGTTGCGCAGATAACACCGTTTCTAAAAATAAATGTTTGTCATTCTCTTTCACATTGCGGTCACCTTTACGGCGCTTTTGTTCCATCAAATTAAAACTAAGCGGTGTTTCCCTACGGGGAAATTTATCAAAATTCAGCCCCAGCAATGCCACCACTTTAAAAGGAATACTACGCATAGGAATCAGCGAGCAGAATGTAATTCCACCTACTGCAAACGAATGCGACCGGGTTTCGGAAGCGATGATATTTAAGAAACTATGTTTGAATACATCATAGCTCACGGCTTCGTTATAGGTCTCGGTTAGCAGGTTCAAATTCCCGATGTATTGCAGCAGTCGCTGGTAGTCTTCATCGGCGTCATTACTATCCGACTCAAATACCAGGTTGTCCGCCAGATTCAGCATATGTTGTCCCCAGCCCGACAGATTTCTATTGTGCCCTCTGTCCAATACATACCATTTCAACACGTCGATAAAATGAGTAAAGCGAGTGAGTTCAATGGCATCTGCACCCTCTGCTACATCCAGCGGATAAATCGTTTCGCCTCCAATACGATACTCGTCTGATCCACTCATGCAAATACCGTAGCGTATGCGTTGCAAGCCATTATTCCAACTCACCAAAGCCGTATCGTCATCGGTAGTACCTTCAATCCCAAATCGAATATTGGCCATACTTACTACTTTTCTGAGCAGTGCTGTATCGGTAATTCCAAAACGTTCCCGGATATAATGTGAATCCAGCAACTGCATCACTTCCTCCGCTTTGAAACTGTCTGCCGTAATGGATAAAATAGCTTCAATGGCAGTAAATAAACTGTCACCGGACTGCACACTTTCGTCTGCAATGGTAAAGGGAAACTGATAGGGGGCTGTCTTAAAAACCGCTTTAATATACGGTGCATAGGCATCAATATCACTAACCATTACAACGATGTCTCTCGGCGATAATTGTTCCTTTTTTTGATCAACCAAATGTACCAGAAAATTATACAATACTTCCACTTCACGTACGGGTGTATAACAGGCATTAATCGTAAGTGAGCCATCCGTTAAATCCGTTGCAATCAGCGGTATCCGGCTGGGCACATCATTGTTATAAAAAATATCATTTTGTATTTTTTGCAGCAGTGTATCCTCATCGCTCATGGCTGGCTCTGTTACGGTTGCATCATTGTACACATTTAAAAAAGCGTCATTTTCAAACAGCAGTCCAAATGTTTCCTGAATTACCTTGCCCCAACTGATCAGTAAAGTATTGCCTGATCCCTCTAACTGTATTGGCTTCTTGCCGTGCATTTTTTGCAATTGGCCCAATCTTGCAATTTGCTTTTCAGTTTTATCGTCCAGCCAGTAAACAAGCGGTGCAGGGTTGAGCAGGTAAAAACTTACCGCACAATATTTTGATAACTCATTGAATAAATGAATGTGCAATTGCGTGATGATGGACACACCAAAAATATGCAGTTGTGGTAAACGGGTGATCATCTTTTGCTGTTGTGCCGGCTCATTCAGTTGCTTAATGATAAAGCGGATCATGCTGGTTTTATCCGTTAACTCATTTCCCATTTTTTCCTTTACTTTTATCCACAAATACTTTTGCCATTCCTCCACTTTCACTTCCTCAATGGTTGCATTATTCCATTCATCCAAAAGCTCGGGACGATAAACCTGGTATTGATCAAACAGATCGGCCACCTTTGCGGAAAGGGCTATCCGCTTTACATCATCGCCGGGATAATAAGCTGCAATGGTTTTAAATCGTTGTACAAACATCCGCTCATCCAGCAAGTTATAAATCAGCCATTTCAAATGATCGGAGGCCAGTACTTCGCTGCTTTCTCCACCCATCCAAAAATATAATTGGTTTACAATATCATTGGGTTTCAAAAATTTCGTATTGGCATGGATGCCCATTCTGGATGCCAGTTGTATGGTAAGCCAATTGTTCATCCCATCGGTTTGGGTAACCAGGTATTGCTTTTGAAAAACATCACCAGCATGTTCCTTTAAGCCGCTAGCCAACTGATTTGCCAGGTCATTTAATGAGTTTGAAACATTTAATTGTAAGCCCATGTTAATGGTTGATGGTTGATGGTTGATGGTTAATGGTTGATGGTTGATGGTTGATGGTTGATGGTTGATGGTTGATGGTTGATGGTTGATGGTTGATGGTTGATGGTTGATGGTTGGGGTAATCAGGTGTTACTCAACTTTTAAATTACTGTCGCTATTTCTGATAAAACGTTGAAAAGATAGCAATGACATTCCTAATCACTCAGTTACCAACGTGATTAGTAAATCGCTCATCTCCCGCTCATTCCCTGAACCGCTCCATGATACCCGATGCTCTTTGTACATTTCGGTTGGCTGTGTATAGAATTACTTCCTTGCCCGCCTGTAGTAGTACCTTCGTTTTTGCTCTGGTAATGGCGGTGTACAACAATTCACGGGTAAGCAATGGCTGGTCTGCGTTGGCTGGCAGCATCACCAATACTTTAGCATATTCTGAGCCCTGGCTTTTATGAATCGTCATGGCAAAAACAGTTTCCGCAGAGGTAATGTATCCGGGCAATACCGCTCTCAATTTTTTATCGCTGTCTTCAAACCACGCTTTCAAACTGCCAGTACTATCGGGTCTTATAATTCCTACATCACCATTGAATAATTTCAACTCAGGGTAGTTGCGTGTTACAATGATGGGGCGGTTATTATAAAACTCAATTTTGTTATCAATTAATCCCTTTTGCAACAGTATCGACTCTATTTTTTTATTCACCAATTTTAATCCCTGCGGCCCTTCCCGTACGGCACACAATACCCGAAGCTGGTTTAGTTTTTCCAAAGCTGTTGAAATGTCGTTTTCAGCTATATAATCTTCGTAACCAGTGATAAAACTATTGAACATATAATCAGAATAGCTGGTATCGATGGTTACCTCCTCATCCTTATTTGTATCAACAAAGGCTTCAATCTCATCCAGCCTGCCGTTGATAATTGCCTTGCTGAGTTTGCCAATACCGCCATCGCCGGTAAAGCGTCTGCTGCGTTTCAATTCCAGGATATGTTCGCTTAGAATATTGGTGGCTGTTGCAATATAACGAGTGCTTATTTGCTGTTCAATGCCTGGAATAAAGCTGTTGATCAACTCTACGTTTTCGGCAGATAACACATTCATAGTGGTTTGCGTTTGGCAAAGATCACCTAATAAACTGCCTGCTTCTACCGAGGCCAGTTGGTCTTTATCTCCCAATAAAATAATCCTTGTAGCAGGACCGATGGCCGCCAGCAATTTTGAAAACAATGCCACATCAATCATAGAAGCCTCATCCACAATTACGAGATCGTAATTTAGCGGATTGGTTAGATCATGTTTAAAGTAGGGCGAATCCGGTACATATTTTAATAGGCGATGAATGGTGGTAGGCACAAGGGTTTTAAACTTTTCTTTGATGCCAGTATCCACATCAATATTCGAACCTTTTAAAGAGTCAGCCATTCGCACTGCTGCCTTGCCGGTCGGGGCCGCAAGCGCCACTTTAAAAGCAGGATCAATCGTAAATAAGATTGCGAGTAGCTTAGCCACTGTAGTTGTTTTACCGGTTCCCGGACCACCCGTTATGATCGTAAAATTATTAAGTACTCCAAAGATGGCGGCTGATTGTTGCCAGTCAATTTTTTCTTCTGAAGTAATTGTAGTACTTGAATCAATAATACTCAACGAACGTATAAAATCTTTGTGTGTTATCAACTGCTGCAAACGTTGGGGTCGCTGTTTCTTTTCACCTGCTATGCAAGATTGTATTGATGCAAGTATTGAGGATTCGTAAGCAAAATAACGCTGCAGGTATAAGCGGTTGTTGTGATAAACGAAGGGTTGTTTATCGCCGGTAGCTGTGGTAACTAAAGGCTCTCCCAGCAATTGATTTTCAGGGGCTTTAAAGGGGTACTTTTCCAAATAGGTTAATTCATCGGGCAACAGGTTAAGCTCATTCAGGTGAACGCAGATATTACCTTCTGCCAATCTTTTTGATACCAGGTAAGCAAACGGCTTTAGTACATCGCTCTTAAAAAATGCAGCAAATTGTTGGTGAACATCGTTGATCGTTTGCATAATAGTGGTGTTTTCTACTCCTTCTTAATCAAAGCTAATTGATAAAATGGAAAGGGGCGTTTTATAGAGAAATGATTTATAATTAACAACTGTTTTCTTTCAGTTATAATCGTTATGCACACAAAAGGATTTTGTCATTAACAATATTATTCCTTGATTTTACACCTTGTCAAAAAAGATCTCGTCTTCTGAAAACTTAATTCGGTAAATGAAGGCAATCACCTACAAAAAACATTTGGGTTTTACGCACGAAGGAAACAAGGGCAACCTTTTTTGAAAACCGCCCTACCCTGCCTTTAAATTGATTCAAAAAAAAACCAAAAACCCTTTTGATCTGTAAAATATAATTCTAATTTTAAGAAAAAAAAACTTATGACAACACGTGAATCCATCCAGTGGTTTAAGCAAACCTTCCGGACGCAATTGCAAAAGGCTATCCAACAAACGCCTTATAGTGTTGACCTGTTATGCGCAATCGCCTATCAGGAAACCGGCTATATATGGAGCAGCATGGTGGGTAAATTACCACTTAATGAAATTGTGCTATTGGCAGTAGGCGATACGTTGGATGCCCCTAAAAGAAAAGCATTTCCAAAAAACAAACAGGCCCTGCTAAATGTAGCCAATGGTGCGGCTATGTTTGCCATTGCAAGAGAACAGTTGGTTAAAATGGCAAAGCATATAAAAGGTTATAATGGTGCTGTTGCCAATCCTAATAAATTTTGCCACGGGTTTGGTATTTTTCAATACGATCTGCAGCATTATCTAACCAACCCAACGTATTTTCTTGAAAAAAAATGGGGTGATGTAGATGCCTGTTTTTCGCATTGCATTAAAGAATTGAATGCGGCTAAAGCAAGACAAGGCTGGAAATCAAAAAAGACGTTGACCGATGAAGAAAAAGTGTTTGTGGCAATCGCCTACAACAAGGGAAGCGCTAATCTAAGCAAAGGTTTCAAACAGGGTTTCAAAAGTGCGGATGGTAAATTTTATGGCGAAAATATTTTTGAATACCTGCGCCTTTCGCAATCCATCCCTGCAAACACGGATGCTGATACTGTTGTGCCAACAATCATTTTTGCTCCCTTACCACCGCCTACGCCCGTTTTATCAGATAAAAAAATATACAAAGTAAAGGTTACCAGCAACCAACTCAACCTAAGGACCGAGCCAAAAGTACCACGTGACAATCCGGGTAGCAATGTGAAAACCAAATTGCCCAATGGGCACCTGGTAAACTGGCTGTCGGGTAAAACCACCGACAAATGGCTGGAAGTAGAAACAAGTTTAAACGGCGCTTATTTTAAAGGATTCGCAGCACAGGAATTTCTAGTGCTGGTAAAAGACAATGCAATCCTGATACCGGTGAGTGAGCCATCCAGCACCAATCCTGATATTGGTATTGTAGCGGTGTACATGCCGAGAGCAGCAGGAAACATTACCAAAAGAACTGCTATTGCCAACGCCTTATCGCTTAATGAGCCGGGTCAACCTGTTAGAACCCAAACGAGCATTCCTGCCGATCTTAAACAATCTTTACTTACTATCATTGATTGGCTACAGGTAGACAAGCCATCCCATAAAAGATACCAGCCGACTGGCAACAGCACGTTTTGCAATATCTATGCACATGATTATTGTTTTTTGGCCGGAGTGTACTTCCCAAGGGTTTGGTGGACGCCCGGTGCCATTGCCAGGCTGGCTGCCAACGAAACGGTGCAACCCTTGTATGGCAACACCATCGAAGAAATGCGGGCTAATAATTTATTCAGGTGGCTCCGGGATTTTGGTGAACGTTTTGGCTGGCGGCAAACCGGCGATCTTACCAAACTGCAAAACGCGGCAAACATTGGTGGTATTGCATTGATCATCGCCCGACGCAAGGATGATGGCAGATCGGGACATGTAGTGATAGTAGCTCCTGAAAACCAAATGGGCAATGCTAAAAGAGATGCCAACGGAACAGTGCTAGCTCCATTGCAAAGCCAGGCTGGCAGCAGGAATTTTAAATTTGGCAGAGGTGCTGCCAATTGGTGGTTAGGAGAGCAATTTGCAGAACACGCTTTTTGGATACACGCTTAAAATAGAGAGTGGTATCGGTGAATGCATATTGGAAGGGATTGGGCGGATTAAGCATTCGATCAATCCCTTCCATCCTTACTAATTTTTTTGATTGGAGTCAGTTCCACTTTTCTAAATTCTACTTCGGAGCCTTCTGCCTGTAGGGCTATCTGACCTTTGGTAGCGGTTGCATGGTATCCAAAATTTTCCAGCGTTCCATTCACCCAAACTTTTACCGTATCCCGAAAGCACTCTACTGTCATATAGTTCCATTCGCCTACTGGCTTTTCTGATTTATCTACCAGATTTTTGATGTTGCGCTTTTTACCTTCCGTGCCACCCCATTCGGCTTTTGGTCCACGCCTTGCTTCCATATCGGGTGTAGTAATATCTTCTACAATACACCAAAAATCACCGGCATTGCCATGCTCCATCTGTACTTCAATCGACTTGGGAAACATTTTATACAAAGACCTCGGAGTAGAACAATGTACCAACAAACCACAGTTGCCCGGCACTCCTGCAAAACGATATTCAATGTTGATGCGGTAGTTTTTGTAAATAGCATCTGTAATCAAGTGCCCGCCGGGCGTACCAAGGCTTACCAACATACCATTTCGTATAATAAAGGGCGTTTTTGCATTCCCATTGGTATCCATTTCAGGCACATCTGCATGCCAGCCTTTAAGGTCGCTCCCATTGAAAAGTGAGCTTGCTTTTTGGCCGGGAGAAACCTTAACAGACAACATCAAAAAAGTAATAATGGAGATAAAAAGGAGCTTATTCATACACAAGATTTGACGTTAAAAGTAGGCAATAAATAATTGAAAATAGGAATGCTTAAAATTAGGGGGCATTTAAAATTGTCGAAAGGGTTGCCAACCTTGTGCCGGTTCTTTCCTACTAAAAACACTTTAAAAAAGGTTGGCAACCCTCTATTGAGCTGCGATAATTTTAGGGCGTATCTTAAATAGTCGAAAAGGCAGATGCCGTTATTTTACCAGGTTATCGTAAGCGTTACCTGGCATTTTACGATTGTTAACACTTTGCGATAAAACTGTACCAGAGCGATTGTTATTAAAGATTTAATAGCTGTTTGTTAGTTATGTTTTATTTTACAACTGCACCGCTAAAAACACAGTTATCATAAATGGCATAGCCGCCAAACTTCATCGGTTCTTTTGAACCATAATACCGGAAGATGCAATTGGTAAATTTTGTTTTATCGCTGTTGGAATAAAACAAGGTTTGCCGCCCGATCACTTGTGGAAACACAAAATGAAAAGTACAATTACTGATACCGGTAGGGATTTGAGAAGAAACATTCCCCACCGTTGCGATACTTTCAGAATATAAATTAGCAATGGTTGTAGAATACCAGCCGCTCTGGCTAATATCAAAAAGCCGGATACACCTGCCTGCAATGTTACCGCCATCAATGGTATAGTTGCCGGCCTGGGCCTTACCATATCTACCTACGGAAATCAAGGTATGGATGCTTCCCCATGAATAAATGCCCCGGATTACATTTCCTTTTTCCTGTGCCTGACCTGATGCAAAACCTACTTTAGCATCGCCGCAACGAATGTTTTCAAAAATTAAAATATCCGCATTAAATGTTTTACCGTTCGGGCTCACCAAATAATTAATGCTAAAATTACCCACCCACATGTCATGAATTTTAACACCGGTGGAGCCACTGCTGTTTTTTGAACCATCATAATCAATTATAATACCGGCATACTGTTCTCCACATTTACCATTGTCATCTTTGTAATTTTCAAAGGGAATATTATAGTAATTGGAATCCGAACCTGCCGGTGATTTGAATTGTCCGATGATGGCGAGGTTATTTATTTCTGTTCCTTTATTTACTTGCAACCCAATGGCAAAACCATCTGTTGCGGTGTACCTCAAAGTAGTGCCATTACCGCTGTCCCAAAAGGAAGTTTCGCCATAGATATGGATGGTACAACCAGCATATTGACCTTTATACAAATTGGCAATGATCAATGATTTAGTGAAATTATACACGCCCTTGGGGATAAAAAAATTACGCAATGTTCCACTGTTAGACATTACAGTATTGATGCCTTTCTGCAATGCCTCACTATTGTCTTTTTGCCGACCAGCACCAAACCATTTGGCACTAAAGTCGCTGCCATAGGTTCCCTCCGGAGAAATGGTTAGATTGGTATCAAAAATCCATTGCCCCAGCGCAGCATCAATGATGCCGCCCTTGATCGTTCCCTTACCACTGATATGACCTTTGCTGCCAAATTTCAAAATAGCACCTGAAGGAATATTCCAGGTATTATTCACGGTAGTGTCTTTATTGATAAAAATATCTTGTGCAAAAAGCGGACAATTGCAAAGAAGCTGAAGTAGCGCAACGATCATGTAACTGGATTTCATATTTAATTTTTTTGATAGAACAATCGGATTTTAGACAGGGTTTATGTTTCGCAGTGTCTGAATAATTTTATTTGCGGACGTCGCAAATTTAACGCCAGTAAATTCTTAAGAAAATAATACTTACATTGATTGTCACCAAACCGTTAAGAAATGGTCCTTCGGCCTTTATTATTGGCAATGGATTAACTTTACCCCCGCCGGCATTTATGCAGTAAGTACTGATGTATGACGATATTTTAATTACAACCAACATTACTACAATTATGACAAAGCGCTTTTTAGCTCCAATTTTTCTGCTGCTTACATTGACTGGTTTTGCTCAAAATAATATGAGGAAACTGGAAGATTTAATCAATACAAAAGATTCCGGATGGCCCTTTGTGCAACAAATGATTGATTCTGCTGCCAACCATTTGGAGATACTTCCGGCGGATAGCAGTAAAGCAAATGATGCGTTGCTAAAAACACAGGTAACCACCAGGTTGCCAATGGGAGCCATTATTTATCAAACAGGCGGCATATTAGTTGATCATGGCTGGATCAGAATTCTGGGTTCGGGGAGTAGAACAATCAACCGTTCACTACCCGATTGGAACAAGGGCAAATCAATTCAGGAATTTGGCCAAACACCCCCCTACCTGTTAATAGCAGACGATGCCGTTGGAGGATTTTTCGCCATCAACGGTGGCGCATTCGGAAAAGACCTCGGTAAAACTTATTACCTGTCGCCAGACAGATTGTTATGGGAACCACTCGATTTAACCTACACCGATTTTTTATACTTCTGTTTCAACAACGATCTGAATGAATTTTATCAAAACCTTAAATGGATCAACTGGGAAAAAGACGTAGCCAAACTGGAAGGAAATAAAGTATTTAATTTCTCTCCGGTGCTTTGGTCGAAAGAAGGAAAGGATATCAATAAAAACAGCAGAAAGAAAATACCCGTCGGGGAACAATTTCAATTTAACATGGAAAGCAGGAAGCGATTAGGGATCAAATAAAGAAGGTATGAACAACAACCGTAACCAATAGCATTACCTGCTGCATTTGAAATTCTTGTTGCCGACTGCAACTCTTTTCCAGGGTGCATTTAAAATTGTCGGAAGGGTTGCCAACCTTGTTCAGGTTCTTTTCTACTAAAAACCACTTATAAAAGGTTGGCAACCCTGTACCGGGCTGCGACAATTTAAAATACGCCCCTTTTCTATATAGCCAAAGCCCGCCAAATAATTAAAAACTACCTTTGCCGCTTACTTTGAATATATGACATTTGATGACCTAAATTTAAATACGCCCTTACTATCTGCACTGGATGACCGGGGCTATACCAACCCCACCACCATCCAGCATAAGGTTTTCCCGATAGTTATGTCTGGAAGAGATGTTTGTGGCATAGCGCAAACCGGTACTGGTAAAACGTTTGCTTATCTGCTACCCTGCCTGCGGCTATGGAAATTCAGTAAGGATAAAGCGCCCCAAATTCTCATCATTGTACCTACCAGGGAATTGGTGGCACAGGTAGTAGCAGCCGTGAAAGAATTAACACCTTATATGAGCCTTGTAGTAGTAGGTGTATATGGCGGAGTAAATATCAATACCCAAAAACTGGAAGTTGAAAAAGGACTGGATATATTGGTAGCAACGCCCGGCAGACTGTATGACCTTGCAATGAATGGTGCCTTTAAAACAAAAATGATTAAGCGGCTGGTTATTGATGAAGTGGATGAAATGCTTAATCTCGGCTTTCGTACACAATTGAAAAACATATTGGATCTTTTACCGCAGAAAAGACAAAACCTGCTGTTCTCAGCCACTATAACCGAAGATGTGGAAGCATTGATTGAAACCTATTTTAATGATCCGGAAAGAGTGGAAGCTGCACCCACAGGAACGCCGCTTGAAAACATTGTACAAACCGCTTACGAAGTACCTAATTTTTATACAAAGGTAAATCTGTTAGATCTATTGCTTACGGAGGATGAAACCATGACCAAGGTATTGGTATTTGCAGCAACCAAACAGTTGGCAGATCAATTGTACGAGCAGTTGGAAACAAAGTTCCCGGGTACGGCTGGTGTAATTCATTCCAATAAAGAACAAAACCACCGTTTTAATACCGTCAAACAATTTCAGGAGGGCAACTACCGCTTTATCATTGCTACAGATATTGTGGCAAGAGGAATTGATATTGCAGAAGTGACCCATGTTATCAATTTTGACACGCCGGAGGTACCGGAGAATTACATCCATCGCATCGGCAGAACCGGCAGATTTGATAAAAAAGGTATCGCCATTACGTTTATCACTGAAAGAGAAAAGCCATTTCAGGAAACAATAGAAGGATTGATGAACTACCAGATTCCCATCAAACCATTACCGGCCAACCTGATACTATCGGATGAATTAACCGAAGAGGAGAAGCCAAAAGTATTTATGAAAATCATTCAGGTGAAGGCACCGAAAAAAGAAGATGTGGGGCCTGCTTTTCATCCTAAATCTGCCAAAAACAGTAAGGTGAATTTTATCGTAAAGAAGAAAGACAGGATGATGAAAAAATATGGCAAGCCGATTACCAGAGGGCAGAAGAAATAAATAATTTACAATTTTCCGTCATCCAATCAATAACTTACCTTACCAACATAGTTTTACTAAAAAGTGCTTTATGCCGCTTTAGATATTGATAAGTTTATAAGCTCTTTGCAGGCATCCTGCCGGGCAGCCAGATAGATTTTTTTCTTCATAGCAAAATGGTTTGTTTCTGTTCTTTGTTTGAGCCATTCCGGTTTTACATAAGCCACGATAGATAATATAAAGTGATTTGTTTGCGAGCCAGCTTTTTTTATTTTAAAATTATTTAATTTAAATACCACACAAATATATTTGATAAAAATATTGATGATAATAACGTTAGGATCAACAGCTACTGGTTATTGTCAGTTGATGACCTATTCTTGTACCGTCCGCCGCCAATGCAAGCGCCCAGTTTAAAACCAAGGTAACTATTGTGCTCATTGAATTGGCTTTTGCCAACTGCATTGTATTCGACACCCAACCGAAAATGACCAACTTCGAAGCCTCCACGAAACATGAAGCCAAATTTATTTACGGTAGAAACATCTCCGGGAAACACGGGATTATTTGGATCCATAGAATTAAATTTAGCAGTGCCTATTTGGTAAAGACCAGCACCTGTTCCGATAAAGGGGCGAAATTGATTGTTGGTAAAATAGTAATCACCGGTTGCCAGGTAAGATCCATTTCCCTGCACATCACCTTCAAATTCATCACCATTAATTACTATACCACGTGCCATTGCTGCAATTTCTAAACGCAAACCAACCGCAATTTGTTCTACAACGGCATACTTTGGTTCTACTACAAATAGTACCCCTCCTTTTGCAGAGGAATTACCACCAAGGGGTAATGCAAAACCAGCACTAACATCTACTTTAAAAGGTTTGAAAATTCGTTCATTTTCAGATTGTGCATTTGCAGCAGTTGCTGCCAAAAAGAGGGTAAGAATTAAAATTAATTTTTTCATGTTTTTATTTTTTACGGGAATTGATTGTATGAAGTGAAAGTTGAAAATACATCAGGTTATCTCAAATGCAAAATTTCTTTTAAATTGGTTACTAAATAACTGTAATGTATGGGTGCATTTAAAATTGTCGGAAGGGTTGCCAACCTTATGCAGGTTCTTTTCTGCTAAAAACACTTTAAAAAAGGTTGGCAAACCTGTATTGAGCTGCTATAATTTTAAATACGCCCTATTGTATTGCTGTATACTAAAGTAAGTTTTAATAAATGTAATTTTTAAAAAAAAATATGTGTTGTCCTATAAAGCATTTGAAACACTGTCTGCGCTTGTATCACCTCACGCTAACCTTCCGAAAAATTTGGACAGGCTCTCTTGAAAAGACAGGACAAGTTGATCTCAAGGAAAGGTATCGAAACCCTTTGAAAATAATGTTACGGCATAAATTTATCCAGATATCCTACATAACACCCACAGGTTGAATGCCGTATTGACAGGACAACCGGCCGCTCAGCAAATTATTTTATCTGCGTTATGCTTACATTTTGCTCCTGCGTGAGTTGAACTTTTTTATTGTGGAAGGAATTTTTATTGCCTGGCTGGTGTTAACAGGTATACCAAAATCAGGACTACCATCAGGCTTCCATAAAAAACGTTGTGCCCTCGGTGAACGAAATTCACCACAGCCCTCTCCTTCCTTATTATTTGCGTGGTAGAGTATCCAGTCTTCTTTTCCATCTGGTGATTTGAAAAATGAATTGTGGCCGGGTGCAAAAACTTTGTTGGCGTCATTTTTTTTAAACACGGGTTGCGGCGATTTTTCCCATGAAGCTGCGTCCATTAAATTACTTTCAGCACTTGCCGTAAGCATACCCAATGCATAAAATTCTGTCCAGCAGCCACTAGCTGAATAAATTAAAAACAGCTTGTCATTGCTGGCTAAAATTTGCGGCCCTTCATTCACGCTTACATGGGGTACATCATTCGGATTATCCAAATCGCCATGGGTTTCCCAAGGCAGCTTTGGTGCGGATAGCTTAACCCGTTCACCGGTTGTAGTCCAGGGGTTGATCATAGCGCAGATATAAATATTTTGTTGAAAGTTGATATCACCTTCCCAACCAGACCAGATCAAATACAACTCTTTGTTATGTTCATAAACAGAACCATCTATACTCCATTTATCACCAGGGGTAGTAAGTTTTCCTTTCACCTTCCATTCGCCATCCAAAGGGTCGGCGGCATCGTTTTCTAATACCCACAATCGGTGGTCAACATTGTTGCCGCTATCGGCTGCAAAATAAATATACCATTTACCCCGAAGAAAGTGTATTTCAGGCGCCCATATTTCTTTAGAAAAAGGTCCGGTTGCAGGCGGTGTAAATACTATTTTCTTTTGGGCAGTACCCAATTGAGCAATGCTTTTTGTTTTCCAAATAGTAATGTTTTTGCCAGTGGTGTGTGTGTAATAATAAAATCCATTTTTAAAAATACACCAGGGGTCTGCACCGGCTGGTAACAATGGATTTGTAAAAGTTGCAGCCGGCTGCGCAACAACATTTGTAGCAGGTAAGCAGCAAAAAAGCAGTTGGCAATAAATGAGGTATTTTATCATGACAAAATTTTTCAATCAATATTGAATAGTCTAGAATGGTCTTATAATCGTGGCAAATTTTATATCTGGCATCCGGCGAATCTATAAATTGAAAAATGTGGCTGACCGCAAATGTAATTTTAAATTGACGATCAAAAAATGACACAATTTATCAAATCAGTTCAATTCAAGAATGTTGTTGCGTCTGACTGTGGGGTTCACTTCGAGCGGATAGATCGCATTTACTTCAAATTAAAAAGCCGAACTTTTCTTCAACTCCATGCCTCCAGCAAGTCTTTGGTCGGGTGTAGAGTTGATAAACATACTGTTAGCTATTTTAAGAACGGCATCTACAGGGTACCAGTTCTTTAGCACATACAGGCATATCTCAAAAATGCCGCTCCGCCCGCTGCCGACTTTACTTTTCTTTATTTTATTTGTACTGCTGTTCCTTATTGTCAATTAAGCACCCGCCAGCTATCTGGTCACAAAAAGATGTGTCAATTTATTCAAGCACCACCAGAGTTTCACCGCCATGGGGCTTTAACAGCTTAATGCACATACAATAGCTATCCATAACAAATATTTCACCATTAATTATTTACAAATCAAGCCGCAACTTTAGTTTTTCTATAACAATATCCACCCTTCATTACAATAAATATTTTCCTAAGGATTTATAATGCTCTCCTGAAGTCTTCTTGTTATTTACATCCTGTTTTTGGTTTGCACCTGAGGCTATTCACCCGCAGGTACATTGACAGCTATACCCGTTTGCAGCGGTATCCCAAAATTTGGGCTACCATCAGTATTCCAGGTAAATTTTTGTATACGTATATTTCTGTTTGCGCCACATCCCTGTCCGGCACTTGTGTTGGCATGGTAAATAATCCAATCTTCCTTACCATCCGGTGATTTAAAAAATGAATTGTGGCCGGGACCATAAACGTTGCCACCCGGGTTTTTAGAAAAAACAGGTTGGGATTGTTTAACCCAATCTGACGCTATCAATGGGTTACCGCCGTCTTTTAAGTTGAGCATGCCCAATGCATAATCATCAGTCCAGCAGCCACTGGCAGAGTAAACCAGAAATACTTTACCGCTGCTATTTTTTATAATCTGCGGTGCCTCATTCACAGGACCACCATTTGTTTCCCAGCCCAAAGAAGGATTCGATATCATCGTAGTAGGTGCCTCCAATGTCCAGGGATTTACCATTTTAGCGATGTAAATATTTTGGTTCTGAACGCCGGATACGGGTCGGCCACACCATACAAAATACCTGCTATTATTATATTCCAGCACAGTACCATCTATTGCCCAAAAATTGGCATCTGTTGTAAAAATGCGGCCTTTATTCACCCATGTTCCGGCAAGCGGATCTGAGCTGGTATTCTCTAAAACCCAGGTGCGCTGTGTTTCATCCGGGCCAGAGCCGGCAGTATAATATACATACCATTTACCATCTAAAAAGTGAATTTCCGGCGCCCATACATTCTCCGCATTGGCTTCCCCGGCAGGTGCTTTATATATTTCTTTATTGGTAACCAGCCCCAATTTAGACACGGCGGTAGTGCGCCATAGCGCAATCCTATTTCCCACAGTTTGCAAATAATAATAAAACTCGTCTTTTTTATAAATCCATGGATCTGCACCATTCATTAACGGATTGTTAAACGTTTTGGCCGGTGGTGGCAATGGTGGAGGCGGTGGTGTAGGTCCATTGTCCTTTCCGCAAAAAGGGAAAAGAAAACTTATCATTATGAAAGCCCACGCAATCGTGAATTTTTTTTTGGCTGATACCATATCTATCTATTTTAATGTGATGGTGGATCACCCACCTGGCGGAAAGTTTTCATGCAATGTAAATTATGAATCTTTATTTGTGCTTTATCTATTTTCGAACCAATAGCTGAAAGATGTTGAATAGTAAACGCCAATATTGTGCTTTGACATATGCCCCAAACCTTTCAACTTTATATTATCAATTTATTTTAAAAACATACCGTGAAAGGGTCCGCAAAAAAGTACGGGCAATTTCCGGTTAAATCATTTTAGGGCATCTCCAAATACTCATTTTTTTACTGACCTCACTATTAATTCCTCTCCCCCGATCCGTTCGGGGTCTTCGACAAAAGAGCGGTAAACGTAAGTTTTTAAAGATGCCCTTAAGAACCAAAATGATGTTTGAGCCTGCCAGAGCACAACTGTTACCGCATTAAATCAGGCCGGACTCTAGTTTTTAAATATTGGGCTCAGACGTAATATCCTTGCAATTTAGGGCGAACGAATTAAAACTGACAGCCTTTTTATTCGCTGATCTGGTTAAAAACAGATGCCTCCTGAACAAAGTCAACATTAGTCAACAAAAAAAATACGAACCCCAATTCTGCAAAATCAATTTCTATTTTGGCTGGTAATCTCCTTTATAAAATCTACCTCCGTTTTTTTATAGGCCGACCCATCTTTTCTAAAAATATCGTGGAACCACAACTCCGGTTCACCGGTATATTTTACCTGCCAGCTATCCCAGGGATAAATGGTTTGGGATTTACCATCTACCAGGCCCCAGTTAAAGGCAGCTACTTTATACTTTTTTGCTACAGGCAAAGATGTTTCAAAAAAACTTCCATTACCCCGGGACATATACTCGGTACACATAATCGGTCGGCCGTAGCGTTGCATATTTTTTACGCATTGTTCAAAATCTGCTCCGTTGCCATAGTTGTGAAAAGAAATGATATCCGACTCTTCTATCATCAGCTTTTCAATAGGTTTTAAACTGTCGTGGCTTATCCAATTGCCCGCCCATATACCCGAAGTAATGGGCTGTGATGGATTTGCTGCACGAGTCCATACAAAAACTTTTTCTAAAAGATAGTGTACCAATTCAACTTTGTTGTAGGGTTCAAAACGGCCATAGCTGCTGTTGTTGGTATTGTCTGGTTCGTTCCATACATCCCATCCCAACACCCGTTTGTCATTTTTAAATGTAGATACAATATCCGTAACATATTTTTTCAAACGGGGATGTTGGCTTCTTTCTTTAAGCGCATCCGCACCCGGACTTTGCACCCAGCCGGAATTGTGTAAAAATGGTGCCGGCTCATGTTGTTTACCTGTGTGCGGAAATGGATCCCAGCAGGAATCAAATAACACAAACAAGGGTCTGATACCATATCGGGCAGCAATACGTAAAAATATTTCGATCCTTTTTTTAAACCCTGTAGGGTCTTGCTGCCAGGCAAGGTCATGCAAAAAAATACGCATGGTATTCATACCGATGGATGCGGCCCATTTTAATTCCCGGCTGATGGTAACCGTATCAAAAGTGGCGGCCTGCCACATTTCTAATTCATTGATGGCAGTGCTTGGTAAAAAATTAGCTCCCACCAGCCAGGGCTGTTGGCTGTACCAGGTATTTGCCTGCGCCTTTGTCCAAATCGCCCTTTTGGCTGTTTCATTTTTTTGTGCGTTGGAATGCAGCGATAAGACTGCAAAGAAAACCAACAACATATTTTTTACAAATAACATAGAAGTAATTTAAGATTTTAAAAAGAGTGATAAAACACCTGCCTCACATACCGTTTATATATTTAAGTATCTAAAGGCTACCGATTAACCGAGTCTAGAATACATTCAACGGTAATAAATTCGAACATAATGAACAGTATAATTTACAATCTATTAAAGTTCCCAACTGCAATGCGATACAAAGGGACCTGACGGCAATCTGCTGATAGAACGTTCACCTGGAGGGCTACTTCTTAGCCCGGAACAGCAACTTTTAAAGAAAATACATCCTCTATTCTACCAGTTTGGATTCTGCTTCAGATTCGTGTTAATATCAATTTCGCTTTGTGGAATTGGCATGTACTTATTACGGCCAATTACAAAATTGTTAAACTCGGGGTCACGGGCTTTTAGCACTGCCAGTTTGGTAGCATCATCAAAATATCCCCAGCGTGCCAGGTCGTTCCAGCGAAGTGATTCACC